>NZ_JAUORD010000050.1:0-484 GCF_030547345.1 Anaerobacillus sp. 1_MG-2023
AATAGATTTACAGTTTAGATAAAAAATTAAATTAATTAGATTTTATCTTGAATTAAAGTCTTTATTTATCTCGGAGCTTATCACGAATAGTGTAGGCTCTTTTTTTTACAAAATTAGGTTGTTATATATGTGTGATTTTGAAATAATTGGTTTAGACTTTTTGAGAAATTCTTAATTACTTGAACAAAGGTGTGAGTTTTATTAAAAAGAGGGCTCTAATTACATTCAATGTGCTGATTTTTATAATTGCTGCTGTTTATCTTTTCATAAATGCAATCCAGTACGAAAATGGTATGAATATTACATCCTGGGCACTATTACTATTTACAATCTCAGGAGTAGTTGGCGTGTATCGAGAAGTAAAACCTAAAGAATAAAATATACTGCTGAATACATTTGGTACTAAGCAATCTCGGAGCATTTCTTGAATAATTTCATTTAATGCCAAGGAGTTAGTTTTAAATAGAAGGAGCTGTTAAGACTG
>NZ_JAUORD010000051.1:0-481 GCF_030547345.1 Anaerobacillus sp. 1_MG-2023
AGTTGGGCACTCTAAGGTGACTGCCGGTGACAAACCGGAGGAAGGTGGGGATGACGTCAAATCATCATGCCCCTTATGACCTGGGCTACACACGTGCTACAATGGACGGTACAAAGGGCAGCAACACCGCGAGGTGAAGCGAATCCCATAAAGCCGTTCTCAGTTCGGATTGCAGGCTGCAACTCGCCTGCATGAAGCCGGAATTGCTAGTAATCGCGGATCAGCATGCCGCGGTGAATACGTTCCCGGGCCTTGTACACACCGCCCGTCACACCACGAGAGTTTGTAACACCCGAAGTCGGTGGGGTAACCTTTATGGAGCCAGCCGCCGAAGGTGGGACAAATGATTGGGGTGAAGTCGTAACAAGGTAGCCGTATCGGAAGGTGCGGCTGGATCACCTCCTTTCTATGGAGAATTACGAAGGTAACTTACGTTACCAACCTTACATGAGCGTTTCGTTTAGTTTTGAAAGAATGATTT
>NZ_JAUORD010000052.1:0-479 GCF_030547345.1 Anaerobacillus sp. 1_MG-2023
TGTTGCGTTAAGATCATAACCTAATGCAGGTTCTGTTTCAACGAATTGATACTCGCCCGGCTTCAGGTCTTCTGCAAAAATGATGCCTTCTTCATTCGTCAGAAGTTTTTCCTGTAGAACGTTTCCTTCACGATCCTGCAAAGAGAATGTTGCGCCTTCAATGATCGTCTCGTCATCGTAATCACGCTTCGTTAGCTCAACAGATCCCGTTTGAAGTTTATTCATCATTTCAACTGCTACTGGTTCCTGCGGATTAAATGGAACATTTACCGACAGTGGCGTTTCATCCAATACATATCCGAAGGAAGCCTTTGTTTCAACGAGTTGGTAGTCACCTGGCTTTAGATTCTCAATTGACACTTCACCAGATTCATCTGTCAAAAGCCCTTCTTCTACAAGGTTTCCTTCCTCGTCTAGAAGTTTAAATTCAGTACCAGCAAGACCTTCTGCGTCTTCCTGCTCCCCAAGCTTAGTCAATT
>NZ_JAUORD010000053.1:0-450 GCF_030547345.1 Anaerobacillus sp. 1_MG-2023
CTCGAAGCCTTTGCGATGCAAGCCGACAGCGACGGAAACCTGCGCCCTTATGATACGCCGGGTGCCGTTGTGTATGGCACCGGACCGCTGTCTGATCCAATGCGTTTCAATGATGCCATCTGGGAAAAAGCGGACGAATTGGGCTTTCGCCTTGATATGATCACGGCTGAATTCGACGCCCCGCAATTCGAATACACGCTGACATTCGACAATGCGGTACAGGCCGTCGATGACATCGTTCTCTTCCGTCTTATGGCCCGCGAGATTGCACTGGAACACGGGATTATCCTGACGTTCATGCCCAAACCCATCGCCGAAGCAGGCGGGTCGGGCATGCATATAAACTTCTCGTTCTCGGATGTGTCAGGTGGAAATGCCCTGTCTTCTGGTGAGCGCAACTTGCCGGACACGCTCAATGATCTTTCCAAACAGTGTCTTGCGGGTGTGTTG
>NZ_JAUORD010000054.1:0-433 GCF_030547345.1 Anaerobacillus sp. 1_MG-2023
TCAATGATCTGGTTGACGCTACCAGTAAGTGTCTCACTAAAAATCGATTCGAATTGAACTTTACCTTCAATATTCGATAGGTCTTCAATTTTTTGATTAAAGGTAAGGACAACTTCTTTATTCATGGATAATCTAAACGTTCCGATAGTATCTCCATTAAAAACGAGATCACCATTTACTTTGTTGAATACATCAAAAGCATCAGGTAAATTGAATGTGAAAGTTGAGCCATCTACATACCCATGGTTATTCTCAAGCTTAAATAAATACTGAATAAATACCTGTCCACCGAGTTCCTGGATATTTCCTGGATTGTCTGACTCATCGATAACATTACCTTCAGCATCCTTTAAAATAACGTCTGTAATAATATTTTCAGTTATTTCCCCTGGTTCAGCTGCAGCAGGCGAAACCTGTTGTTCATTAGGTGAGG
>NZ_JAUORD010000055.1:0-403 GCF_030547345.1 Anaerobacillus sp. 1_MG-2023
CTTGATGCCGTTTGAGCAGGGATTGTTGCGTCATTTGTTGGTTATCCACCAATATAAACTGCTAAATTAATTGCTTGTATGAGTTCGTTATTCCTGCTTTTAGTTCTTAAGTTTTGTAACTTAAATACAAATATTAAAAATAATACCATACAACAAAATAAAAAAATTAATTTAAAATTAAATAATAAGCACAAGAATAAAATAACAAATAAAAAAATAATGAAAAAAAAAATAAAAAAAACGAAACTTACACGAATAGAAAACATAAACATGGAGAAATTATTATACTAAAAGAATCTACAAAAAAACATAAAAAAAAAATAAAAAGTAAAAAAAAAAGACAATTCAACAAAACAAACCATTCACACAAAACGAAACAAGTATAGAAATAATTCTGACACTT
>NZ_JAUORD010000056.1:0-401 GCF_030547345.1 Anaerobacillus sp. 1_MG-2023
TACAAATACGAAATCGTAACCCAGGATATTTCTGCAGAAGTAACGAAACGATTATTAGCCTCATTCAAAAAGAATGATTGAAGTAGGATAGTTTACAGGGGGCATCATGAATAGCATAAAGAAAGAAAAAAGGAGTCATTTACCATACCGGTTAAATATATTGTTTTTGTTCGTATTCTTACTGTTTTCTGTTTTAATTTTTCGTTTAGGATATCTCCAATTAGCTCAAGGTGATGATTTTGAAAATCAAGTAGAAGAAACAGATAATGTGGAGGCTAAAACAACTTCCCCTAGAGGTATGATGTTTGATCGTTACGGAAGAGTTGTAGTAGATAATAAACCTACCTTTATTATTACTTATACTAAGACACAGGGGACTACTCAACAAGAAAAACTGGAAG
>NZ_JAUORD010000057.1:0-395 GCF_030547345.1 Anaerobacillus sp. 1_MG-2023
GAGCTTGTACAACTCTTAAAGACTGAAGAATACCTAAACAAATCAAAGGTACAACTCAAACGCCTTAGAAGTGCTGACCTGGTGATTATTGATGATTTGATGTATATGGCAATGGATCAAAGAGAAGCAAACTTATTCTTTCATCTTATTAATCATTTATACGAACGAAGTTCGATCATCCTTACATCAAATAAAAGTCCTGATGAGTGGGGGCATTTAATTGGGGATCAGGGCATAACAACAGCCATTTTGGATCGTTTACTTCATCGTGTTGAAGTTATCCACGGCGGAGAAAATGAGGAAAGTCATCGTATGAAGAATCGGAAAAGCATTTTTTCAGCAGAAGTGTAAAAAGGAAACGAGCAGAAAGTGTAAAATTCAACTTGACGTCTACA
>NZ_JAUORD010000058.1:0-393 GCF_030547345.1 Anaerobacillus sp. 1_MG-2023
GCTTTCGCGAGCGGCACTTACAAAGTGGTTGCAGAAAAGACTTCCGACATCGATGCACATGGCACAACTATCGTTTTGATGAACGTTCAACGGGCGGTGCGAGAAAAACTGCAAAGTCGTGAAATATGGGATGCTCTTGACGAGCAAGAGAATGAAAAAGCATTTGGCTTATTCGACATCGTGTCAAAACCAAATTTCCATATCGGAAGAGTAAGTGCGAACGGCGAGCTATCGGTGCCATCAAGCCTGCCGTGGGCCGCAACTGACAGTCCAAAAGAGAAGTTTCGAAAACTGTTTGACAGCACGATTGAGCTCGGCAGGAACTCTAGCGACCGAACTGATTTGTCTCACCTCGATAATTACCTGAAGATGGTGTGGAGATTGAGCCTAGGC
>NZ_JAUORD010000059.1:0-385 GCF_030547345.1 Anaerobacillus sp. 1_MG-2023
TTTTTAACTATATCAAAGTACTTTTGATCAATATTCACAGTGTTCATTACTTTAGGTGTATACTGATATAAAATATTTTTTGAAAGCTCATCTCCATTATTAGCTTCATGCACTTCTTTGAGTAAATGTGCCTCCATCCTTTGTCCATCATTTGCTACGGTTGAAATGTATTGAACCATTTGAATAGGGGTATAAGTGTCAAACTGACCAATACTGAGATCAAGCAAATTACCTAATATATTACTATTCCCTTCATAACCAGTTGCTTCAGAAGGGATATCCACTCCGGTGCTTACTCCTAAACCAAATCGAGAAAACACATTCCTCATTTTTGAATAAGCTTCTATATCGAAAGCCCCGCCTTGATTTTTTTCATACTTATGAT
>NZ_JAUORD010000006.1:0-236193 GCF_030547345.1 Anaerobacillus sp. 1_MG-2023
TGCATGTATTAGGCACGCCGCCAGCGTTCGTCCTGAGCCAGGATCAAACTCTCCGATAGAAAGCTTAATCTAGCTTTTAAAACAATATTTTGTTTCCGTAGAAACAACTACTTACATGGCGTTTCGTTCAGTTTTCAAAGATCGATTTAATTCTACTAATCTCGGTGTTTTTCTCCCGAGTGACAACTTCTATCTTACCAGCAACGTTCATATAAGTCAATGTCTTTTTTAAAAACATTTTTGTATGTAATTTGTATGTAAGATGTTGTTTGTTTTTCGAAGTGACAAGAAACATCTTACCATGTGATAACAATGGCGTCAACCACTTATGGGAATTAATTTTCACCCCCTTCCTCATCGATGGAAGGGGGCAGTATTATCCTGTAAGTACTTCTTCTTCAGGGTATCTTATTTTAGAAGTTTTCTTAGAAGCAAAGATGAAGGCAAGCGTCAGGGGACCAAGTTTACCAACCATCATGATTACAATAATTGTTACTTTCCCTATTCCATCTAGGCTGCCTGTTAATCCCATTGAAAGGCCTACTGTTCCAAATGCGGATACAACTTCAAATAAATTAACTAAAAAAGGAGATTTCTGCGTTAGTTCAAGAATAAAAACTCCGAGTAAAACAACCCCTGTTGAAATCACAGTTATTGCTAGGGCTTTAATAATGATAGAAAAAGCGAGCGTTTTATGAAAAATCGTTACTTCGTATTTGCCTTTTAAAAAGGTATTAACTGAAAGGAGCATAGCGATGAAGGTAGTAAGCTTAATTCCACCTCCAGTAGAAGCACTTCCAGCCCCTATGAACATAAGACATATAATAAAGAAGAGAGAAGCTTCTTCCATACTACCGATATCTACCGTATTAAAACCTGCTGTTCGAGGAGTCACAGCCTGAAATAATGCACCCCACCCTTTTCCTGGACCATTTAGTTGCCCAATTGTAGAAGTGTTATTCCACTCGAGCGTGATAATTACGATAAAAGCAAGTGCATTTATGATGATACTCCCGATTACCATCAACTTCGTATGAAGGGTCCATTCACGAAAATGTTTCTTATTCTTCAGATCGATTAAAACCGTGAAGCCAATTCCACCTAAGATAAACAAGAGAGTAATAACAATATTGATAACGGGATCTCCAACATATGAAGAAAGACTGTCTGACCAAATCGAGAAGCCAGCATTATTATAAGCTGAAATAGAGTGGAAAATTGCGGCGTAAATTCCGCTTCCTACTCCGTATTCAGGTATCCACCTCGCCGAAAGAATAATGGCTCCTATCATTTCTATTATGATCGAAAATAAAAGTAGACTTCGAACGAGCTTAACAATGCCTCCCATTCCTTTTTGATTTAATGCCTGAGTAATTAAGAGTCTTTGAGAAACCCCTATTTTTTTCCCTATAAATAGAAAGATCACAACCGCAAATGACATAATGCCAAGCCCGCCAATTTGAATGAGTAACATGATAACAAGCTGACCAAAAATAGTAAAAACACTACCCGTATCCACTACTACTAGACCAGTTACAGTGATAGCAGATATAGCCGTAAACCAGGCATCTAGCCAGCTAACTGACGTTGTCGTTGCCTGTGGTAGCTTTAGAAGAAACGTTCCGATCGTACTAACAAATAGAAATAGAAGCAACAAAGCTCTAGGTGGATGAAGTAAAACCTTTTTGTATTTCAAGACATACCCCTCTTTCTTCTTTAAGAACAGCTCCGCAAACCGTTGAAATATACTTTTTACATCAAAAGCGTTAAAACGCTTCATTTATATAGAAGTAAACAAAAAGAAAAAACACAGGACATCTGTGTTTGAAACGAAGATATAGGTCATTAAAGTTCTTTTTATACCACATCCAGATGTTATTTTTATCCCTATGCTATCGACACAATAAAGGATTTCTCAATATGATTGAAATAATAATACATCCAGACTACCCACAAGTAAAGAAAATCATTTAGCCTCGATCTGCTCAAAGTAAAGATGTTGGTGAAGCTTACATCCGTCATTAAAGAGAGACTGGCAGTATGGACATATTGATTTTGAAGAAATGTACTCTTGTATCGTTAGTTCTGACTTGCAATTCCCACAAAGCACAGCTTTTTCATCAAATTCGTGTTTGGGCCACTTTATAACAGCATGATCCGTTGTTTCTTCATGACAATAGATACATGGATAATATGTACCACAACATTTGAATTTAATCGCAATAATGTCCCGTTTACTATAATAATGTTGGCATCTAGTTTCATCATCTACAACTTTACCTTTTATAACAATTTCCTCAGATCCCATTTTATATCCCTCTCTAGTTCCATCTTTCTATTAAGTATCATTCTATCATTATCTTCCATTGTCTAGAAAAATGATTAATTAACTGATAGATCATTTTTATTCACATGGTCGGTCATACAAATTTTGCAAAAAGAAAAACCTTTTTTGTCTCTGACATTCGCTGTCATCTGTATAAGTTCATCGAGATTACTTGAACAAATCTTTTCGACTTTCGTTCGCACACCCGCGTCTTTTTGTCGCCATAACGTTCGACATGTAGCGATATGGATTTTATTGTAATCAGGATCGCTCCCTTTAAAATGATTAAATACATATCCTTCTGGATTAGCACGATACCAGTTTAAATAACGTTCTTCATTTTCTTTGAAAATACCGATCATAGTCTAGCCTCCCACTTATTTATCACTAGACCATTTTCGTCGTTACACTCGCTCCCCCTCTTTACAATTTATTACAGATGTCAGTCTTTTTTTAACTAAATGTAATTTATTTTCCGAAGGAGGCTTTTTACTAATCGGATTATAAATAAAGAATGTAATATTCGACATACAAAGAGTGAGGTGAGTATCAGTTTTTCATCTAACATTCGTATAATAGTTTGATTCGTACTAATAGAAATTTAAAAGGCTCCGCTCTTATGCGGAACCTTTCGCTTTAGTGATGGAAAATAGGCTTACTCTGGTGTGTTTTAATATTCTTCTTTAAATAAGGAACAATCCAACGATCAAGCCCGATTTTAGCTGCATTGTAACCAGCAATGAGTAATAACGTTCCAAGAATAACCATCATTGGATTTGTACTTGTTGTGCCACTAAACAGGAAGGCAAAATTCATGATCACTCCCATAAGAGCGGCAAGTGTTGTAAATGTTCCAAGTAGTAATCCTAGGCCAACAAAGAATTCGCCCCAAGGAATTAAAACATTAAAGAAATCCACATTTGGAATTGCTGTCGCTTCTAAGAATGTAGCCCACCACCCTTGCACTGCAGGATGCTCACCACTAGCGTTGGCTACCGCCCCCTGTAAGAAGCCATTTGCATCAAAACCATTAGTGATTTTTGTCCAACCAGATGTCACCCATTGATAACCAAGATATATTCGAATAAAAAAGAGTATACCAGCTGCTGCTTTATTTTCTCTTAGAAAATGAACAAACATCTCTCTCACTCCCCACTATTTATTCTTAACACACCTTTATTGTAAGGGAGCTTCTAAAAACATTATGTGAATTGCATCACTATTAATCTAACTGTTTTATATCGTTACGATTCGGGTATGAAATAACTGGATAATTCAAATAGGACAGAATCTCTTCTGTCCTATGCATAACTTTCGTCTCTTTTTGATTTTCTCTTATCGACTGCGCGGTAGAAAAGCAATGCAAGACAGCCAATTAAGGTCACGTACCCCATCACACTGTACAAAGTAGCTCCAGAAGTTTCTTCAAAAACCATTCCTCCAAGCAATGAACCTAATATGCCAGACAAACCAAAAAACACAGAAATAAATAACAAATGACCTGTCGCCTGTAAATGCTCTGGTACTAATTTTGTTACGTATTGAAAAGCCGCAACGTAAAATACCCCAAACGTCACGCCGTGGAAAACTTGAAGAATGATCGCTGCTTGAGGTCCTCCAACGTAAGCTAATCCTAACCATCTAATAGAGTAGATCAAACCTGCTATTAAGATAAAGACCACTTCATTAAAACGCTTAAACCAGAGATGACTTGTCGCAAATATTAGAGCTTCACTAGCAACCGCAACGAACCAGGCAAGTCCTATTTGAGATTCATTTCCACCAAGATCCGTGATATAAATCCCTATAAAACTGTCATTTGCTCGATGCGGAATGGTTAAAAACATGATTGTAATCAAAAAGAGTAGGAAGCGAGGATTCTTTCCAATCCGTACGGCCTCCCATACAGTCACAGGTTTATTATGTGTTTTGACATCTGATACTCTCATAGCTGTAAAAAAAGCAAGCAAAATCATGAGCATAAAAGGTAGCAAAATAAAAGATATACCAAAAAAAGCAAAAAACTGACCAACCACTAAAGTTGAAACCGCAAAACCAATTGAGCCCCAGGTTCGAATACTTCCAAAGCTTTTATTCACGCTAGCTGCTGTTTTAACAGCTAGACTATCACCAAGAGCCCCTGTTGGGGACATGAAAACATAGAACGCCGCAGCAGAGATGAGAATAAACACATAGGTATGATTCGTTAGAAGAAAAACGCTAATAACCGCAACACCAACCAACGTTACGAGTAGAACCTTTTTAATTGTTCCGAATTTATCGCTTATGTAACCCCAAAACGGTTGAGCCATTATGGCTGCCAGTGGTCCGATCGCTAGGATAGAGCCAATTTTACTCTCTGACATACCACTTTGTTGGAAATATACTGGCATATAGCTAATGATGATTGTATTTGCTCCGTGGAAAAAGAACAAGAACAGACTAAGGAAAAAGACAGAGTCTCTTTTGGTCATCTTTTAAGCCGTCCTCCCTTGCTAAATGTACTGCGCTCAAAATACTTCTTCTAACTCTATAGTAAGTACAATTGAATTGCAATGCGCTTTCATTGGGATTGGTTCCATTATTATTACTGTATTTGCTACCTTATCAACCACTTCTTCCGCCAAAAAATGCCAAACAATTACGATTATCGATCATAATTTGAAGGGGATACGCATATCTTGTAGAAATATCCAATTAGTGATAAGTTAAAATGCTGATTATGGGGGATTTCTATGAAAAATGGAAGCGAGCTAAAAGATGCGAATTTAGATATTATTTTTCACTATATTTCAGATCTTATTTTCCAAATTCGTGTGATTGATGTTCACCATTATGAAATCGAAGCTGTAAATGAAGCTTATCTAGCAAGTTATGAGACTTCCAAAGAAGCCATTGCTGGGCGGAGAATCGAAGACTTTCTAGGGGTTGATCAAGGAATACAAGCGATTAAAAGATTCCAAGAAGCCATTATTCGTAAGAAAACCATTCAATTTGAAGAAGGTTATTCTTTCCCAAAACAGGGCTACAAGCTATTTGATATTACATTAGTGCCACTTGTAGAAGAGGGTACTGTTTCGAGGATCATTGGCATTGCGAAAGATATTACCGAGAAAAGAATGAATGAAGAGCACCTTGCTCAATCCGAAAAGCTATCGATTGTGGGACAACTAGCAGCTGGGGTCGCCCACGAGCTTCGAAACCCGCTCACTTCCTTAAAAGGTTTTTTGAAATTAATCCAATTCAAAAACACTGACAAAGATATTGATCGCTATGCCCAGGTAATGGATTCAGAATTTGATAGGATCGAACAGATCATCGATGAATTTCTTATTCTTGCTAAACCAACAAAAATAAATTTTAACTATAATCGAATTGATCTCATATTAGATGAAGTCATTGAATTACTCAATGGCCAAGCTAATATGAAAGCGATCATCCTAACAAAAGAGTACCACTCTTCTCTCCCAGAGATTTATTGTGAAAGTAATCAATTAAAACAAGTTTTTATTAATTTGATAAAAAATGCGATGGACGCTATCGGTGAACAGGGAGAAATTATGATCTCAGCCCAAGAATTAAATGATAAATTACAAATTAGAATCATTGATAATGGTAGCGGAATCACAGAAGAAGAGCTTGAAAAACTCGGCTCTCCGTTTTTCACTACCAAAAAGCACGGGACAGGACTTGGCCTTACGATATGCAAACGTATAGTAAAAAAACATAAAGGGAACTTAACTATCGAAAGTAATAAGGGGAAAGGTACGATCATTACGCTCACTTTTCCAAAGGGGGTTGCCCAATAACCCCCCTGTTATTCAGGGCCTTGCATATGGCCCTTTTGGTTTGTATGCTCCTTTAACCATCTCTCTACCATATATAAAGCTTCTTCAGATTTTTGCCAATGTAGAGCATGACCTGTCTTTGGAATAGAATCAATCCTACATTCTCCTTTCACTTCATTCCGCATCACGTTTGCTGCATGCATTCTATTAGTTTCATCTGCTACAGGAAGTGTTGCCCTTAGGAGATAGATAGGAACATTTACCATATGAAAAATTTCTTTGCAAGGCTCTTGATAGAGTGACTTCATAATCGCTCTTACTGTACTACCACTAGCCCTTAAGGCGACGCCATTTTTCCTTTCCTCCATATCCCTATGTACCATTTCCTCTAAATTCTTGCTCCACCTTCCGATTTCCCTTTTCTTCTTTTGTTCATATTCTTCCAATTTTCTGTAATGATTTTCTGCCACCCATTGAGACATTTGTTCAAGAAGTTCTTCAAGCGTTAGTGACGGATCATCAGAAGAATGAAGATAACCACCGTCAATCATCACGATACCTTTTACCATTTTAGAGAAATGACTACTATAATAAAGTGCCAGAGCTGCTCCCCACGAATGCCCAATGAGCCAGACTGGTACTTCACTTAATGATGTACAAACCTTATGAAGCCACTCTGTTAGAAATTCAAAAGAATAACTTTTATCTTCATTAAATGGAGGCGTCTCACCATGCCCCGGTAAATCAATCGAAATTAGATGAAAGGAATCCTTAAGACCTTCTGCCATTTCACTAAAACCAAGTGCATTGTTCGTTAAACCGTGAAGAAGAATGACAGTTGGCTGACTCCTATCTCCCCATTCAAAACCATGAACATGACTGCCATCTATTTCTATTATGATTTTTTTCATTTCACTTTTCCTTTAAACTATGACTTACTTCATATATTCGACTAGCAGGATTCATTCCCTCTCTCTCGAAATGAGTCTCATAGGAAAATCAAATTGACCTGGAGGTAATCAATGGAGATCAGAAAAGCGGTCGTAGATGATGCTTTAGCGATAGCAAGTGTTCATGTAAACAGCTGGAGAACGACTTACCGTACGCTTATCTCAGAAGACTATTTGAATTCATTAGACGTTCAAATACGGGAGGCTCGTTGGCGGAAAGGAATTGAAGATGGAAATATTATCTTTGTAGCAGTCGAAGAAGGGGAAATAATAGGATTTGCGAATGGCGGAAAAAATAGATCGTCTGCTTACAAATTCGACGGAGAGCTTTATGCGATATACCTTCTTGAAGAAGCACAGGGAAAGGGAGTTGGCAAACAACTCCTGTGCTCGGTAGCTAAACATCTTAGAAGCGAATCTTATCAGTCTATGCTTGTCTGGGTACTGAATGGAAATCCCGCTTCTCAATTCTACGAAAGTTTTCATCCACTTCAAATTGCCGTGGAAGAAACAGAAATTGCAGGTAAAACATTTAAAGAAACCGGCTATGGTTGGAAAGACCTGAATGAATTAATTGGATATTGTAGCTAAAGGTATTGAAGAAACATCAAAATGAGGTCCGTGATTGCTCACGGCCCTTTTTCACTTCACACTTTCTTTTTCTTCATATGGATGGGCTACCCAGCCTGATGGATCGATGAAAAGGCGTACGGCTACAACTTGCCGATCATCCATTAATGTAAAGAAGTGTGGTGTATCAACCGGTACAGAAATCACGTCACCCGGATCGAGCTCAACGTCAAAATACCCCACGCTACCTTTAATGATAAAAATCCCATGTCCCGCCGTTATCGCTCTTACTTCGTCCTCAGTATGCACATGAACCTGTTCAAATTTTTTCAGAATCTTATCGAGATCAGGCGTTTGTTCAGATAGTGCCACCACATCCCAGCTTCCATATCCATTTCGCTGAGCTAGAGAACGAATGTCATCATCAAATACACTCAGAATTTCATTTTTCTGTCCCTCTGTAACATGACAATTTCCCTTAAGAGACGTCGGTAACTTCTCAACATCCCAGTGTTCATATAACACTCCTTCATTCTGAAGGAATGCCCCTACTCGATCTTGACCATCAATAACTTCATTTGTATTTCGTATTTTAATTACTGCCATTAATGCTTCCTCCTCTTTTTGTTAAGCTAATGAAATTTTGTTGAATACTGATCAACTTACAATTGCTTGAAAACTTCGTAACTTAAGATGATATTCAAAAAGGAATTCAAATGCTTCCAGGTACTTCTTTGCTTCAAAACCATTACGTCCCCATACCGTAATCCCATGGTTTCGCATCAAAATGGCTTTCGTATCACTCTTAAGCACGTGCACCACATCTTGAGCTAGTAGAGAAAGATCAGCTGAATTCTCGATAATTGGTACTCTCACTTTGTCATTCTGTCCCCATAAACCAAAAGCTTTAACTAACTCCAGTCCTTGAAACGTTACTTCTCCTTCTCCGGCAAAAAGTTCAGATATAACATTGTTTTCAACCGTATGCACGTGCAAGCAACAGCCTGCATCTGTCTTGGAATAGATCGCCTGATGAATAATGGTCTCTGCAGATGGTTTCAATAGAGTCTCTTCAATTGGCTGCCCTTGTCTATCGACTAGAATGAAATCTTCTTTTGTTCGTTTCCTTTTATCCTTTCCACTAGCCGTTACTAAAAATTGAAGCGGCGAATCACTTACTTTAATTGAAAGATTTCCACTTGTTCCACGGAACCAATCTCTTGCTGCTAATTCATCTTTAATATCAGCAAGTTCGTTCCATCGATTCTCTACTTGGCACATGATTCTCCCCCCTTTCTTCAGCTAACTTTTCGACGATATCATCAAACGTTTCAAACAAAGTGGCTGGAATGCCAAGTTCCTGACACTTCTCTGCTAAATAGTCTCTAGCAAACACAAAATCTGCTTGCTTTGAAGCTTCTAAATCGGTAATAGAATCTCCAATCACAATTTTTCGGTTAGTCTTTTTATCAAAACGATTTAATATACCTGGCTTGCAACAACCGCAATCTTTCGTACAATCGTCTTCACAGGCATACGGCCAAGTTATTGAGATGGTATCAGTAGTAAAATCACTACCATTACAGAAGATGTTTTCTTCTGGAATACCAAATGGGATAAGAAGGGGGTAAACAAAGAAATCGATCCCTCCACTGACGATATAAAGCTCGATCCCTTCTCGCCTCGTATAGTCTACGAATTCGCTAAAACCATGTCTGATTTCAGTTGTAGCTACTAAATAATCGAGTAATTCCCTTTTCAATTTGGAAGGAATCAAGTGAAACATCCTTCCGACTCCTTCACGAATGGAAATATTTTGGGCGAGAACATCATCTTTTATTTGCTCCCACTCTTTTGGAGCAAATCGTTTCATCAGAGAAACGATATTATCACTTTTCGTAATGGTGCCATCAAAATCGCAAAAAATAATCGGCTGCTTCATCGCACTACCTCCCCGCTTCCCCACTTTGTAAGAGCCTGATGAAGTTCCTCACTATTTTGAGAGGCCTGTTCAAGAGGTTGCTCTGTTAAAACAGCTTGAATGGCATCTCGGAAAGCTTTTCCGCCTGCAGCTGCTCCACCGGGATGCCCGTGCACCCCGCCTCCCGCATTAATCACACTGTCTATACCGAAATCTTTTATAAGGTACGATACTAGTCCAGGGTGAATGCCCGCTGAAGGAACTGGAAAAGTCCTATTAAGCTGACTTTTTCTCGTTAAGGATTCTGCTGTTGCGAGCGCCTCTCCTCGATCAAGCGCTACACTCCCGTAAGGCGAAGGGAAAAGGGAAAAATCTGCCCCAGCAGTTCGAAGCAACTTTCCAAGTAATAGGGAGTAACTTACCCCATTTGTGCTTGAGGCTGCCATTGCACCTGCGAAAGCGGGATGTGCCATGATTGGAACCGGAATATCCGGGTCCTCTGCAAGTGATTGCAATGCATCTAGTCCATATGTAAAAACATTAAACAGAAGCGCATCTGCTCCTAATTCCACAGCAAGCTTTGCTCGATCACTGAGGTTTGCCGTTCTTCCTGTTAAATTCACAGCGTAACGCGTTCGTTTTCCTGTCAATTCAGCCGTTTCATCAAGAACTTCTCGTAAGGCGGGTACTCGCTTTTCAAGAGGGGTTAACTCATTTTCAAAAAGAATTTCATCATCCTTCACAAAATCGACTCGACCAAGCGCCTGCTGTTTCATTTGTTCTTGCAATTCGCCTAACGGTTTTCCAATAACTCCTTTGAAAATACTCATAACGAGCGGTCGATCGTATACTTCTGTAAGATTCCGAATGCCGTCTATTCCATATGCTGGACCTGGGAACTGATTTAGTAATCCTTCAGAGAACTCTAAATCAATCAGCTTAATTTCACCATCAAGTGAAAGCTTACCAATGACTGTTGTTAAAATCGCAGGTAGATCCGCACTGAAATTGATGGTCGGGTAAGCAATCGCGATGATGCCCAGTTCCCCTTTTTCCTCTACGTGAACGACTTCACCCTTATGCTTCTTTAACTGCTCTTTTTCTAATAACGGTAGATTGGTCCAAGTCCCAATCGTTAATCCAAGGGCAATCGCTTCAGCACGCTTAGATAATTGTTGATCATTCTTAACAAGGTAAGTTGCCACAAGACGACTCATCATGCTCATTCCTTTCCATCGCGCTAGTTCTCAATCTTTGATCATACAAAAAAGACCCCTTCACGAGGAAGAGGTCTTTATCACCATGCTCTTCCTCTTATCTTCCAGCTTTTGCTGCGAGAATTAGCACCGTGTCTTCAAGTAACCTTGAAAATCGGTTGCCGGGCTTCAAAGGGCTCGTCCCTCCACCTCTCTGGATAAGAGTATGCAACTATTCGTTTAAGTAATTGATTCGAATTATGCCAGACGTAGTAAATCCTGTCAATCTATTTTTTTACTTTTCTGAATCAAAAGAGATGAAGGGATTTAATCCGTTCAACTGCCTCCCTGAGTTTTTCTTCGGAAGTTAATAAGCCTACTCTCACATAGCCTTCCCCATACTCTCCAAAGCCGTTCCCAGGTGCAACAACAATTTGAACATTTTCAAGCAAGTAGTCCGCAAACCCCTCTGAAGTAAATGATTCAGGTACTTTTAACCAGGCAAAAAATGATCCCGCGGGAGAGGTTACATCCCAGCCAATATCATGAAGTCCCTGTATCAAAACATTCCGTCTAGATTCATACGTTTGGCGAAGATCCTCAACACATTTCTGTGAACCTAGTAAAGCTTCTGCAGCTGCTTCTTGCACTGCACTAAACAAACTAACGTAGAAATGATCCTGAAGCAGGTTGATGCTTTCCACTACAGATGGGTTTCCGACAGCGAACCCAACACGCCATCCTGCCATATTATACGTTTTGGAAAGAGTATAAATCTCAATCCCCACATCTTTAGCACCTTCTGTTTCTAAAAAGCTTTGAGGACGCTCTCCATCGAATCCGATTGCTCCATAAGCAAAATCATGAACGACACAGATGTCATTGACATCCGCAAACCTAACCGTTTCATCAAAAAAACTTTTCGTTGCTACAGCAGCGGTAGGATTGTTTGGATAATTTAAGAACATGAGCTTCGCTTTTGCAAGAGCACCCTCAGGAATCGCGCTATAATCTGGCAGAAAATCATTTTCTTCAAGTAACGGCATCATTTGCATATCCGCTTCAGCCATTGCTACTCCAGACCAGTAATCAGGGTATCCGGGATCCGGAACAAGTGCCACATCACTTTTATTTAACAAACATTGACTCACTTCTACAAGGCCCGCTTTTCCACCAAATAGGACGGCCACCTCCTTCTCTGGATCAAGCTCAACACCAAACTCTCGCTTATAGAAATCAGCCGCGGCTTGTTTCAGAAAGGGCTGTCCCCTAAATGGCGGATACTTGTGGTATGCAGGGTTTTCAGCTGCCTGCTGCAAAGACTCGATAATATGAGCAGGCGTCGGCTGATCAGGGTTTCCTTGTCCAAGGTTAATAATGTCATATCCCGCCTCTACATAACGGTTCACTTTTCCAGCAAGCTTCGCAAAGAATTGTTCTGGTAAACGTTTAAGTGCATCTGAAGTTTGAAATTGTTTCAAATGGAATCACATCCTGTTAAAATTTTCGAGAAATTCTAATAAGTTATGTTATCTTGGATACACAACCATGTAAAGGTCAACTTCTAAACATGTAAGGAGGACAACTCAATGAAAAACCTTGCCCTGTTGCAATTTGATATTGCTTTCGGCAATCCAGAAAAGAATTTCTCTAAAGTTGAAGAGCTTGTTTCTAAGGCGGTGAGTGACAAACCAGATATCATCGTTTTACCAGAATTGTGGTCCACAGGTTATGATTTATCTCGCCTTGATGAAATTGGAGATACTGATGCAGAAAAGTCGATTGCTTTTCTATCTCGCCTCGCCAAAAAGAACGACGTAAATATTGTCGGGGGCTCCATCGCTAAGCATCATAACGGCGAAGTAACGAACACCATGCTTGTGTTCAATCGAGATGGGCAGCTCGTTCATGAGTATAGCAAAGCGCACCTGTTTCGTTTGATGAATGAAGAGAAGTTCCTCGTTTCTGGAAATGAAAAAAGTCATTTTACACTTGAAGAACTCCCATGCGCTGGGTTCATTTGTTATGATATTCGCTTTCCTGAGTGGCTTCGCCTTCATGCAGTTGAAGGTGCCCAAGTTTTGTTCGTACCAGCAGAATGGCCAAAGCAACGCACCGATCATTGGCGAGCATTACTTATCAGTCGCGCGATTGAAAATCAGTGCTACGTGATTGCCTGTAATCGTGTCGGGGCAGATCCTGATAATGCGTTTGGAGGACACTCATTGATCATTGATCCGTGGGGAACAATTATCGCAGAAGCAAGAGAAGAAGAAGTTATTTTAACAGGTTCTATTGACGAAGAGGAAATGTCATCGATCCGGAATCGCATTCCTATCTTTGAAGATCGACGTCCAGATATTTATAAATAATATTCAAAATATTATTGACAAACACGTTCCTTTCTCTGTAACATACATTTCAAGCGAAAAAATTGTAAAATAATTTCATAAACTTTCTCTTATCAAGAGCAGGCTGAGGGATTTGGCCCTATGACGCCCAGCAACCGACCTATTTTTAAGTCCAGATTAAGATGACTTAAATGGCACGGTGCTACTTCCAACAGGATGATATTCATTCTGGAAGATAAGAGGTGTGAAGTATCTCTATCTTCAAGCCTCTTTCTTCGGAAAGAGGCTTTTTTTATGCCGAAATTCCGATGTTCATGCAATACATCAACCATAAATAGTTGAAAGGGGAATTTTACATGGGTATTCAGATCACTTCAGGGTACACACCGTTTACAACAGAAACCGTAGTGCAATTTTTAGAGTATCACAAGCTTTTGGATCGCACCGCTCCCGTTCATGTAAAGGAAATTGGCGATGGCAATTTAAATTATGTCTTTCATGTTCAACACAAGAAAACAGGACAATCCTGGATCGTCAAACAAGCCTTGCCTTATGCCAAAGTCGTTGGCGAATCCTGGCCGCTTACACTGGATCGATCCAGAATTGAAAGCGAGGCACTCAAGCAAGCTCACGCGCTCGTTCCTGACTTTTCTCCGATCGTTTATTTGCATGACTCGGAAAAAGCCGCAACGGTTATGGAAGATTTATCAACTTACACTATTTTACGAAAAGGACTTATTGAAGGTCGTATATATCCTGAGCTTGCAAGAAACGTCGGTACCTATCTCGCTCATACACTCTTTTTCACTTCTGACTACGGTCTTGGTTCAGCAAATAAGAAAGAGCTTGCCAAACGGTTTAGTAATCCAGACTTATGTGGCATAACAGAAAGCCTCGTATTTTCAGATCCTTTCTACAATGCCGAAAGCAATGCCTTTACAGAAGAGCTTCGAGCAGATGTTGAATCGCTGTGGGAAGATGACGATTTCCTCACTGAAGTTGCCTCCCTCAAACACTCTTTTTTAACAAAAGGAGAAGCTTTGATACACGGGGACTTACATACAGGTAGCCTGTTTGTTACGGAAAGTTCAACTAAAATAATCGACCCAGAATTTGCTTTCTATGGCCCAGCTGGTTTTGATATCGGTGCTTTTATCGCCAATATTGCGCTTAGTATCCTGTCGCAGGAGGCACATAGGTCAGAAGAAGAGAAAGAAGGGTACCTCGCTTATTTATTTGGCGTCACTACTGAGGTTTGGAACGTATTCGAATCTACTTTCCGATCATTATGGGCCGACCATCTCTCAGAAGATAATCGTTATTCAAGAGGATACCTAGACGCTCTTCTACAATCTATTTTTGTCGATAGCATTGGATTTTCCGGCTGTAAGATCATCCGAAGAACGATTGGACTTGCTCATGTAGAAGAGATCGAGACGATCACTGATCCAAAAGTAAAACTCGCTGTGGAAAAAAAGGCGCTTACCCTTGGAAAAAAACTTATTTTAGACCGAAAAAACATCACTTCGATTGAACAATACATTAAAGCCATCAAGGAGGTCATTTAAATGACTGTCATCTCATCACTCCAATGGAAAGGTGATCATCTCTTACTGCTCGATCAACGGCAGCTTCCACATCAAGAGATCTACCTCAAGCAAACGGCAATCGAGGATGTCTGGAATAGCATTTCTGCCCTTGTTGTCCGCGGAGCACCAGCCATTGGAATCGCCGCCTCGTATGGACTAGTTCTTTGGAGTCAGCATGTCCAAACAAACGAAGCAACAGCGTTTAAGACAGCGCTAGTCAACCAAGGGAAATATCTTGCCTCCTCTCGTCCCACTGCAGTAAATCTCTCTTGGGCGATTGATCGCATCATCCGAGCTAGCTTTTCCTTACCGACAGTGAAAAAAATGAAAGAAGCGATTCTGCACGAAGCACTTACCATCCATAAAGAGGATGAGCTTGTCTGTCAGCGGATTGGAGAACATGGTCTGAAGCTATTAAATGATGGGGATACCATCCTCACACATTGCAATGCAGGTGGGATCGCAACAGCAAAATACGGGACGGCTCTTGCGCCTCTCCATCTGGCAAAGGAAAACGGCCTCTCCATCTCCGCAATTGCGACGGAAACCAGACCAGTTCTACAAGGTGCTCGATTAACCGCATGGGAGCTTGAGCGTGCTGGTATTGACGTTACGCTGATTACAGACAGTATGGTAGCTCACGTTTTAAAAACAAAGAAAATCGCTGCAGTTATAGTCGGTGCTGATCGGATTGCTGCAAATGGTGATACAGCTAACAAGATTGGTACGCTTGGCCTTGCCCATATCGCAAAAGCATATAACGTTCCTTTTTATGTTGCTGCACCCATCTCAACAATTGACTACTCGATCCCTAACGGAGAAGCGATTCCGATTGAGGAGCGAGATCCGAAAGAAATTACGCATTATAAAGGTGAACGTGTTGCAGCTGAGAACATTGATGTATTTAATCCTGCTTTTGATGTGACGCCAAATGAATTACTCAGCGGAATCATTACGGAGCACGGTATCGTTCGAACACCGTACGCTGAAAACCTTGCTCATCTTGCTTTGCCACACGCTAAAAACACGGAGGTACATTCATGAAACGCTTAGGACTTATTTTATCCATTCTTCTTCTCATCGTACTTGCTGCTTGTACTAATGAGCAAGATGCCGTAAGTACACCAGAAGCAAGCACAACGGAATCTAGTGAGACAACTTCAAACACAGGTGAAGAAGCGTCTAAAACTTCTTCAGACATTCCAAAAGAAGTTCAAAAACCTATCAAAATAGCAGCGATTATGCAAGCATCCCTCGGTACATTTTCTTCCCAGTACGTAAAAGGAGTTGAAGATCAGGTAGAAAAATTTGGCGGAAGCGTTCAAGTTTATAATGCTGATAATGACCTTTCCAAAATGGCTACACACCTTGATACAGCCATCAACCAAAAAGTCGATGCGATCTTAATTGATCATGGCCGAGCAGATGCACTCGAAGCTGGAGTGAAAAAAGCCGTTGATAAAGGCATACCTGTCGTTGTGTTTGATAGCGATATTAACGTGCCAGGTGTAACAGTTATTGATCAAGATGATTATAGTCTTGCATGGAATACATTAAAAACGCTTGCTCAGGATTTAAATGGTGAAGGAAATATTGTCTATGTATGGGTGGGAGGATTCGCACCTATGGAGCGACGAAATGCGATTTATGAGGCGTTTCAGGAACGCTATCCAGAAATCAATGAAATCGCTAAGTTCGGGACCGCGAGTGCTAATACAGCTCTTGATACCCAAACCCAAATGGAAACTATTCTAAAGCAATATCCAAACAAAGGTGATATTGATGCTGTATTTGCTCCATGGGATGAATTTGCGAAAGGCGCTACTCGTGCCATTGAACAAGCTGGTCGAGAAGAAATCAAAGTTTACGGCATCGATATGAGTGACGAAGATCTCCAAATGATGCAAAAAGATAATAGCCCATGGCTCTCATCTGCTGCTACTGATCCGGCGGAAGTAGGACGTGTTCAAGTACGTTTTGCTTATCAAAAAATTGCTGGAGAAGAAACGCCTGAGATTTTCTCACTTGATCCTCATCTTGTAAAACAATCTGATTTACCAGACAAAACCATTTCAATGAGTGAATTAGGCAATTACGTCGATGACTGGGGCTCTTCTGACGCAGCTATTTCTCCGTGGATGGAAAAATTAACGCAACAGGATGATAGCAAATGAGTGAGTTATCCATCCAAAATATTTCTAAATCATTCGGAAATATCCCTGTATTAAAAAACGTCTCCCTGACGATTCGTTCAGGCGAAGTGCACGCTCTGCTCGGTACGAATGGAGCTGGTAAAAGCACGCTTATGAAAATGGTTTGTGGAGACTATGAACGAGACAGCGGCTCTATTTTACTTAACGGAGAACCTCTAGCGATTCATACACCTTCCGATGCAAAAAAAGCAGGCATCGGAATGGTGGTGCAAGAAGTTGATTCGGCTTTGTTTCCTACCCTATCCGTTTCTGAAAACATTTGGGCTGACTCAATGAATAAATCACCTTTTAAGTGTTATTCTTCTAGCAAAGAACGGCAAAGAACAAGAGATTTACTTAACTCTCTTGGTATAACCTTAACCCCTGATAAACTGGCTTCCGAATGTTCGCTGTCAGAAAAACAAATGATCTTAATTGCTCGAGCAATGGCACAGGAGACGCAATATTTGATACTGGATGAACCAACTGCTCCACTTAGTGTAGAAGAGACAAAGCTATTATTTCATCTTATTAACAAACTGAAGAAGAAAGGCGTGGGGATGATTTACATTTCTCACCGCATGCCAGAAATAGAAGAAATAAGCGATCGTTTTACGATTTTACGAGACGGCAAAGTTCATCTTTCAGCTGAAACAAAAACCGTTTCAGCTGATGAGATCATTACCAGTATGGTTGGGTCAAGTCTTAGAAAAAAAGAACCCCGTCAAACAAAGAGCACGAGTCATGCTTTAATGCGGGCTGAGAATCTCTTTATACCCGAAACTGGAAAAACAGTGAATTTCTTATTGAATCATGGTGAAATCATTGGTGTCGCAGGACTTGTAGGTGCAGGAAAATCGGAAACAGCATTAACCCTCTTTGGAGCAACAAAGCATACAAGAGGATGTGTTCACATTAACAACCAAACATACCGCTTTCGCTCTCCAGCTGATGCGATTAAAGCCGGCATTTGTCTTGTACCAGAAGAACGAAGGAAATCTGGTATTCTACTCGATTTCTCTTTATCAGAAAACCTAACGCTCCCTTCTCTACGGCGTCATTCGCTTAGAGGATTCCTTAATCGAAAAAAAGAGGAAGATTATTCATCCAGGCAAATAACTCAGCTCGGCATTAAAGCAGCTTCACCTAAAGAACCGATCCATCATCTAAGTGGCGGAAATCAACAGAAAGCGGCTATCGGAAAATGGTTATACGATGATCAGAAAGTATTTCTCTTTGATGAGCCAACAAAAGGCATTGATGTGAACGCCAAAGCCGAAGTGTTAGCTCTAATAAAAGAGCTTGCCGACCAAGGAAAAGGGGTTTTATATTTTTCCAGCGAAATCGAAGAGCTTCTTGATCTATCAGATAGAATCCTTGTTATGTACGATGGCGAGATTACCGCCACGCTCACAGGTGAAGAGATGACAGAGGAAGCCATTATGCAAGCAGCTACAGGAGGTAGGAAGATTGAAATCAGCAGCTGAACTCGTAGAAACACAAAATCAAAGAGGGCTCGCCTCACCATTCAAGGATAAAGTGATCAGCTTTTTCGTCAAATATGGTACGTTACTCGTCATCGTTGGACTTATTCTCATCTTCACTATTCTTAACGATCGCTTTCTTACTTACAGTAACTTTGCAGATATCCTTCGCTCCATTTCAATTGTGACACTCGTTGCACTCGGTGTTACCTTTACATTAATTGTTGGAGGTTTTGACTTATCTGTTGGCTCAACCGTTAGTCTCGCTACTGTTGCGAGCGCATCTGCCTTAGTCTGGTATAGGCAAGAACTTCTCGTCGCTCTACTCATTCCTATTCTGATCGGGGTATTGATTGGCTTAATAAATGCCTTCATAACAATTAAAATCAGAATCCCTGATCTTCTTGCAACGCTAGCCGTTATGTATATCGTGAATGGGATTCAACTAACTTATACGAAAGGTTTTTCCATTTACAACAATATGCCTATGAGTGACGGGACAACAGCCCCAGGCAAATTCATTCCATCTTTTCTTTTTATTGGCCAGGGTGAAATCGCGGGTGTTCCTTTTCCAGCGATTTTTATGATTGTTTGCGTCATTCTCGTTCACCTTTTTCTCACTTATACACGAGCGGGACGATTACTTTATATGACAGGCAGTAATCGTGAAGCAGCAAGGTTGTCAGGTGTGGCGGTTCAACGATATCGTACGCTCGCCTATGTACTTAGCGGACTGTTTGCCGGAATTGCTGGAATTGTTCTTGCCTCAAGAATTGGAACTGGTCAGGTTTCTGCTGGTGCACCTTTACTTATGGACGGCGTTGCCGCAGCGTTGATTGGTTATTCTGTACTCGGTTCTGGAAAACCAAATGCATTCGGTACGTTCATTGGAGCTGTCTTAATCGGAATTCTCTTAAATGGTCTAACAATGTTGAATGTTCCTTATTATGCTCAAGATATTATTAAAGGTACGATTCTGATTGGAGCCCTTGCATTCACGTTTTATCAAAACAAGCGAGAAATTAAAATGTAAAAAAGGCGATGCCATGCGCATCGCCTTTTTTCACTAACCGCCGCTCATGAGGCTTAGATTTCGACTCATTGGAGGTAGACGCACCATTTAACTAGCCTACCAATTCAACGGAGGATTTCCTATAGGAGGACTCGTTTGACCAGAGAAATAATGCTCATGTTTTTCTTTTGATATCGTTTCACCGCTAAACGTATGATAATGACCACCACCAGGCAATGTAATCGGCGGACTAGATTGAACGCTATAACGATGCTGGTGACCCTGATCAATTACCGTAATCCCTTCAATACGGTGAACATGTTGATCAAACGAAGTCCCATTTACGGGCAAACTAAAACCTACCATACTTAAATGGTGATGATTGTATCTCTTTTCGATGCTCCCACGAAAATAATGAGAGTGAGCTTCAGGTAAAGCAACTCCTTTAGACACATACTCCCTCCTCCCCTTCTACATACATGACTCCGCGTATCTGTAGCCCAGATTTCTTCCTTCATTAATTCAAATCGATTAAAACCCTTATTTAGCTTGAAGTTGATGCATGAAATCAAAGGAAAAATGAATCCATGATCGAATACATTACAAAGACGGATTTTTAAATCCAACCAGAGAGAGGTGACCTATGGCTTCTTCATTTCAAATTTATGGACACCGCGGTTCATCAGGTACGCATCCTGAGAATACACTTCTTTCCTTCCAGGCTGCTCATAGAGCTGGTGCTCACGGAATCGAACTCGACGTTCAATTAACTAAAGATCTTGTTCCTGTTGTTATTCATGATGAACGAGTTGAGCGAACGACGAATGGCATAGGTTTTGTAAAAGACTTTCTTTACGAAGATCTTATCCGATTAGACGCTGGCCTAACATTCTCCAACCGCTTTCAGGGCTCGTCGATTCCTTCATTAAAAGACGTGTTGGAATGGGTTTCTTCCACTTCTTTACTCCTAAACATTGAACTAAAGAATGGCGTCTTTCCGTATAATAGTCTAGAAGATCGCGTCCTGGATCTTCTTACTTACTATAAGCTTTGCGACCGAACCATTCTGTCATCCTTCAATCATTATAGTATTCAGAAACTCGCACAAAAAAACGATAAAATTGAAACAGCAGTTCTTTTAATGGAAAAAATCATTGATCCATGGGACTACCTTCAACGCGTTGGAGCTCAAAGTCTTCACATAGAATGGCAGGCAGTGGATGAACATTTAATGAAAAACACCCAGAAGCGCGGAATTCCCGTGCGAGCTTTCACAGTAAATGATCCTCTACAAGTATCCAACCTCCAGAAACTCGGTTGTTCAGCGATATTTACGGACTACCCTGCTTCTGCAATCCAAACGATATAGCCTGCCCACCCAAAAAGGGCTAATGCCTACGTCCACATTTCCACCTCCCAACATACGTTAGTAAAGAAGCGACACATATTGACGGGAGGAACAATCATGAGTGGTTACGGTCAAGGTTTTGCGTTAATCGTTGTTTTGTTTATTCTTTTAATAATCATTGGTGCATCTTACATTTCGTAACTAAATTAAAAAGAAGGCTTCCGCTCTTTATAAGCGGAAGCCTTCTTTGTTAATCCTTCATTAATCTTTTATATGGTGATGTTCGGTCAATTACAAGCTCGTATTCGGATTGGTAGATGTATTTCCAGGTGTACGCGTTTCGCTTCCTGGAATATTTGTTGGCTCAGATTGATTTTCACTAGAATCAGATACTTCCTGACCTGCTTCTTTTACTTTACTTCCAATTTCATGCAAGTCTTCTCCAGCTTCTTTCGCTGTTGAAATCACTTCTGTTGAATCTTCTTTTACCTGATTCACCTGATCAACCACTTCATCATTTACTTTTTCATAAAGTGATTGTGCATCGTTCATAGCTTCCTTTAATACGGAAGATGCTGATTGAATACGATCCATCCAGTCGTCCTTTACTTCACCTGGATTTTCTTTCACACGTGTATAGAAACCTCTAGAAGAATCCTTTACGTTTCCTGCTGTTGAGCGTACTTTATTTCGAGTTGTAGAATCAAGCATAGCTACAGCGCCACCTACGATCGCGCCTACCAAAATACCTTTAACAAGCTTTCCGTTCTTTTCTTCGTTTACTGTCGTTGTCGTTTGCATGACGATTCCTCCTATTGTCTTTCTTAGTTTACTTAGCTAGTTTTTTCTTTCCCTTTCTATTAAAAGCTAAACTAAAAAATTTGACATGAACTTCCTTCTTCGCATCAGAATGCTGCTCTGTTATAATAGACAACGTTGTATGACAGCAGTTCGTAACCTTCCTGCTTCATCAAAACTAAAGGAGGAATTAGAATGAATAGCATGGATAAAGCATGGCTACCTTCTTCCGGACCAATGCCTCGTCCGGAAAGCGTAGAACAAGCACGAGAAGTAATAAAAAACGAAGCATTTGATGCACCAAACGTTCAGGAAATCACGTTTAATGCACTCGAATTCACAGCAGTTTGTCCCAAAACAGGACAGCCTGATTTTGGACGAGTTGAAATTTCATATGTACCCGATGAAAAATGCATTGAGTCAAAATCACTGAAATTTTACCTCTGGTCTTACCGTGACGAAGGA
This sequence comes from Anaerobacillus sp. 1_MG-2023, assembly GCF_030547345.1. NCBI lineage: Bacteria > Bacillati > Bacillota > Bacilli > Caryophanales > Bacillaceae > Anaerobacillus > Anaerobacillus sp. 1_MG-2023. Next base: position 21,991 of record NZ_JAUORD010000006.1, read on the forward strand.
AGCTTCTGCGAGACACTAGCTGCCCGCATCGCAGATGATGTTGTCTACGCAATCGACCCTTTGAAAGTTACAATTACTGTTTATCAATCAGCACGAGGCGGTATCGAGTTAAAAACAACAGCTGTTCGTGAGAAAGCAGCATCATAATATGACGAACCAATACATCGACCGTCAACTTGTCCTGTTTAACGTGTTATTTGCGACTTCCATTGTGATCGCAAACGTACTAGCAGGAAAAGTGGTGATGATCGGAAGTTTCGTGATTCCCGCGGCCGTTGTGATGTACGCCTTTTCGTTTCTATTCACAGATATCATTCACGAGAACTACGGAAAAGAAGAAGCAAAACGAACCGTTCAGTATGGATTTATTGCGCAAATTTTTGCTAGTATTATGATTTATCTTGGTATGCTTCTACCTGTAGCACCTTTTGCAACTGATACGCAGGCAGCCTATGAAATTCTACTAGGTCAGAATTATCGATTTGTTCTTGCCAGCCTTGCAGCCTATCTCGTTTCGCAACACGTAGACGTTTATATTTTCTCTGCGATTAAGAAGCGTACAGCTGATCGTCATAAATGGCTTCGGAATAACGTGAGTACATTGACTTCTCAGCTACTTGATACAACCATTTTTATCACAATTGCGTTTATCGGAACTGTCCCAAACATATGGATCATGATTCTTTCACAATTTGTGATTAAAATGGCGCTTGCTCTTTTAGATACGCCCATCTTCTATTTTTTCACAAAAATCAATGGTGCTAAAAAGCCCATTCATAACGAAAAACCTCTGGATGCATGATCCAGAGGTTTTTTTGATATTTACAGTCCATTCTGATTAGCTAGAGTCATTGTAACAGTCTGTTGTTTTCCGTCACGATAGAACGTGACATCCATTTTATCTCCAACTTTTTTATTGGAATACAAGTACTTACGAAGGGCGGCTGAATCCTTTACTTCCGTATCATCAAGCTTAACGACGACGTCCCTTTCTTGCAATCCGGCGTCTGAAGCTGGTGAATTAGGAGCAATGCCCATAAGAACAACTCCACTCTCTACACCTTCAGGTAGATTAAGCGTACCAGTCCAATACTGTGTTGGTACTTCAGCTAACGAGGCAGGTGTAACCCCCATTACTGGACGCTTCACTTCACCTGTCATTTCAAGCTGCTCAATGATCGGTTGCGCATCGTCAATCGGAATCGCAAATCCAATGCCTTCAACTGTTTCTTCTGCAATTTTAGATGAATTAATCCCAATTAATTGACCTTTAATATTAATTAATGCACCACCACTGTTCCCTGGATTAATCGATGCATCTGTTTGAATAACATCCGCCTCATAATCAGGTTGTCCGTTCTGGTCAAGATCGACAGGAATCGTACGACTTGGGTTACTAATAATTCCCTGCGTTACAGATCCTTGTAGGAAACCTAATGGGTTCCCAACCGCAATAGCAGGTTCCCCTGTTTGTAGGCTAGAAGAAGAACCAAGTTCCGCAACTGCTTCGACATTCTTCGCATCAATTTCTAACACAGCTAAGTCCATTAACGCATCCGTGCCTAGTACCTTCGCCTCTGCTTTTTTCTCATTGCTTAACGTTACATCTACTGAAGATGCCCCTTCAACTACGTGATTATTAGTCACAACATATGCTTTTCCGCCCTCATTCTTGTAGATAACACCAGACCCTGATGCTGCAGCCTGTCCCGATTGGCCAGATGGATCTTCTAAAGAAAATCCACTACCCTGGTTTTGATAGCTTGTAATACTTACGACAGCATCCTGTGCTTTTTGAACAGCCGTTGTTATATCAGATGAGACATTGTATGCTACATTGGAAGTTTCAACATCCCCACTTGCAGTAGTGGTTACCGCCGCTTGATTTGTTGAAGACTGTTCTACATTCGAGACGAGCGGCGCCGCAACAAGCATAACGGATGCTCCGACAATTGCGCCGAACGTACTAGGTAAAAACCAACTTATACCTCTTTTTGTCTGTTTCGCTCTTGATTGATTATCGTCATAGTAACCCATTCCCCGGTCACCCTTTCTCCCTTTTGATTTGTTTATAGTTCTATTGTAACGAGAGATGACGGTCGTTTCCTAAATATGTGATATTTTTGATATTGTTTGATATTTAACGTCATTTCATTTTTTTCTACAGGGTATGTTCTTTATTTCCCTGGTATGACGCCAAATTAACTACTGTGTTGTCTAAGGAATGTGACAGTATGGGAAAGCTAATTGAAAAAGTTGTCCCGTGATTCACTTCACTATGTACGTCAATTTTACCATGGTGATCCTCTACAATTTTATAGCTGACCATTAAACCAAGCCCAGTCCCATTTTCTTTGGTTGTATAAAAAGCTTGATCTAAATGCGGAATGCCTTCTTCGGCAATTCCAACTCCTCTATCCATAATATGAATAGTTGTCCAATCACCATCATTAACAAGCTTCAAGCGAATTTCTCCTCCATCAGGCATCGCTTCCATCGCATTTTTCACCAAATTGAGGAAAACTTGTTTCAACCTAACGTCTTCCCCCATGATTTGAACTTGCTCTTCAGGAAAGTTAGTATAAATCGTGATTTGCTTATTTTCTGCTTCCTGCTGCAATAAACTGACAACGTATTCGAGGCAATTCGTTAAGCTAATCGGCTTCAAATTAATTGATTGTGGCTTGCCAATCACCATTAAATCATTAACGATTATCGTTAATCGTTCTAACTCCTGTAGCATGATTTTAGAATATTTCGGGTTGTAGGTTTGCTCCAATTCTTGCAGCTGTACAAACCCTTTAAGAGAAGTTAAAGGGTTCTTAATTTCGTGAGTGACTCCAGTCGCAATCCTTCCAATAAAAGCTAACTTCTCATTATGTGCAGCTTGCTCATACGATTTCACAATTGTGTTTAAATAGGATTGGAAGCGATTTAAAATAATAAACGTAATTCCCGAAAATAAAAGAAGTATAAGAATCGGAAATACAACGATTGGCGACATCGTAAGAAAGCCCATTATGGCATACTTTCCAGTTATTCCAGCCACAACAGTGATATAAAACCGTTTGTTCACGAACAAAGGAGAGAACAAAACAAAGAATAATTCAACTGGGCTTCCGCTAGCATACATCTCGTCTGTTCCAATGTAGCGAAAAATCTCTGTGACGAGAGCTGTCGTCATAAATACGACAAAAAAGAGATATTTTGTAGCAAAGGGCTGCTGCCTCTTTGAATACCACCTGGAAATAGGGATTAATGAAAACTCGATGGCATATATGATCATTAAGGGAATGAGTGCTTTCGATTCATTTAGCAAGATCATAGTCGTATCGGGATCGATTAAAGGACTAATAATAAACCGATACACATCATATAAAATAACGGATACAAAAAACAGAAAGATAAATAACTTATTTGCCCGTCTTTCTTCCTCAATCTTGATTTCATTACGTATAGGTGAACGCATATTAGCTCCTTACCCCGCTCATGCAGTTACATATTTTTCAAAGCAATGATGATTATACCATAAAATATTCGACAAAAATCTCCAAATTCCTCTATTTTTGTAAGCAACACTGAAGGTATGGATTCTAATGATTGTCACGCGAAATTCTCATAAAAAAACCCTACAGTTTTTTTGTAGGGTTTTACATATATTCATTTTCCTTCATGAATTTTTCTTCATCTATTTTGTTTTTAACAACAGGTGGTTCAACCGTTAGTTTTGATAATCCAATTCGTTCCATGACGTTGTTTACTTCTTCTGAAGACACTTTACTGTTCACTTTTTCGTCTGGAAATGCCCAGTTAACGAGGGCGCTGGCCATTTCAATGGCGTAACCCTTGTTACGATACTCAGGTATCAGGTGATACCCAACTTCAAGATTACTTGACGCTTCCATATTTTTATATCCCATCGTGCCGATTACTTTTTCATCAGAAGTATGAATCAATATGCCTTCCCACTTGTGACTCACTCTTGAAATAGCAGAGTCATTTAGATGAAAAGGTAGAAATTCTTCGAACTGCACATTTTTAAACTCTTCAGGTACTTCAACATGTAACAGCTTCTCTAATTCTTTTTTATCAGTCATAGCTTTAATTAAATCAAATGAGAAAGGAATAATGGTCAGACGATCGGTCTGAAGATAAGGCATTTTCTCTCAAAAGTCCTCCTTGTGAGTTATTTTCTTGTGGTTGAAAATGACTTTTTACACTATACCTTATTGCTTTACTTACTGTAAACAATACCCCGATCATTTAATAATAAACGGAATATTCCCATCAATGCACGTGCTTTGTCCCTTTCTTTACTAGGATATGCAAGCCAAAGGAAAAAGCTGCTACAAATGTAGCAACTTAATGTTTTCTTTTCGAATCTTTCACAACTTCTTCTTCTTCAAAATCCGCCAGGCCATTATTTAATAGTTCTTTATACTTTCCAGCTATTTCACCTGAAATGATTTCTTCTTGTTCTAGCTCGTTAATTTTATCGTACTGGGCATAAAGTGAGTGCTTTCGTAACGTAATTAACTGACTTTTTTTAAGATCAGGATATTGATCTAATAAAGCATCAAGTTCACGATGACTGCTGTCAATTTCATTCTGGTAACTTGTCAACAATTCAGAAAAAACTGGTTCGGGAACGAATAGCTGTGTCTTCAGTTTTTTAATTTCTGCAACTCCAGCTTCATGACGATGCAGGTTCGCAACAATGTCTTCATACTCTTTCGATCCGCTATGCTTCGCTCTTAAACCGAAGTAGCTAATTAGTGGTTTAATCGTTAGACCTTGAACGACTAATGAAAATAAAACAATACTAAATGTAAGAATTAAAACGGTGTCTCGTCCTGCGAAATCTCCCGGAAGACTAAGGACTAGCGCTATGGATAACGACCCTTTTAAACCGCCCCAATTAAGGACATGCCTCCATGACCACGGAAGCCCTTTAACAAATAACGTACTTCCGTAGACTGCAATACTTCTTCCTATTAAAACAATTAAGAGAGCTAATCCTATCGTGCCCCACTGATCAGCGAAATTAATTCGAGTAATTTCAAGACCAACCATTAAGAAAACAATAGAATTTGCTAATAAAGCGGCAACATCCCAAAAGTTGTTAATATTTAATCTTGTTGTTGGACTCATTCCAACTTTCGAACCAAAATTACCAAACGTTAAAGCTGCTACAACTACTGCAATAACCCCGGAAACATGGATACTTTCTGCAGTTAAATAGGAACCATAGAAAAGGAGAATACTAAAAATAATTTCAAGTGGATAATCATCAAAGTACTTTGTAAGGATTGAAATTGCATATCCTAATCCTCCACCGACAAGCAATCCACCAGCAACAACTTTTATGAATTCAAAAGCACCGCTCGTTAAGCCTCCCCAGCCCATATCAAGATAAGCTAAAAGAGAGAAAGCTGATATTTTAAATAAAACAACTGCAAGCCCATCATTAAATAAGCTCTCTCCCTCAATGACTGTAGAAAGTTTGTGATTTACTCCCATACTTTTAAAAATCGATAATACACTAACGGGATCTGTTGCACTCATCAATGCAGCAAAGACGAACGAAACTGGAATTGATAATCCAAGAAGAAAGTGTGTTGAGAATCCGATCACTAGAAAGGAAAGGAAGGTCCCACCAAAAGCCAGCGCAATGATCGGCTTTTTGTTTTGATTTAAATGGGAGAAAGGCAATTTTAGCGCAGCTTCCCCTAGAAGTGCAGGAAGGAAAATCGTTAAAATAACAAAATTAAAAACGTCACCCTCCGTAATGAACATTTTAAGCGGTTCAAGTACGGGAATGTTAAACAATCCGATTAAAGTGCCAATAATCACAAGGGCAATCGGATAAGGCTGCTTCAGTTTCTTAGCTATCGCTGTAATACCCGCTGCAATCATAGTAAGGATAAGTCCAAGTTCAAAAATATGATGCATATCTAAATGTTCCATATAGAGCCTCCGATCGTAAGTATCTTCTCATTATAACCAATATTCCACAGTATTGGAAAATTCCTTTCACTTCTGTTTCATAAACATGCGGTGATCAAAACAATGCAAAAGCATACCTGATCTCTTACCTTCTTTACTATCTCCTGCACTTTATGAATCATGCTCGAAAATTCACTGTTGCCTAAAGTGTTCATGATCGTTGGCTTGAACGAAACAAAAAAAGGAAGAGTTCAATGTTTGAACTCTTCCTTCTCTAACTTTAATTTACTCCAACTTGACTCCAGGCGCTTGCAACAGCATTGTACGTTGTACCTGTACCATATAGATCTGATGTCGCTTGAAGTAGTGCTGAACGGGCTGAACTAAAGTTGCTTGTAGGTGTTAAATAGACACTTAGTGCGCGATAGTAAACCTTCTCTGCCTTGGCTTTGCCAATGCTTTGAATTGTTAAGTATGCAGCTTTGTTAGGAATTCCACTGTTCGTATGAACTCCGCCATTATCAGATGACGTATAATAATAATCATCCATATGAGATGGTTGTCCATACGCTTCAGGGTTAGATAGACTTCTTAATGCATCTCCTGACTTGTTAGGTGTATAGACATCTTCGCCCATTAGGAAGTCTTCTGGCTCAACAAAGTAGCCAAATACGTCCGACATCGATTCATTAAGAGCCCCTGATTGGTTCTGATATTGAAGTCCAGCTGTTCTTTCCGTAACGGCGTGAGTAATTTCATGAGCCACTACATCAAGTGCACCTGATAGCGGAGCGAATACTGATCCATCTCCATCACCGTAAACCATTTGTGAGCCATTCCAGAACGCATTGTTGTAATTCGATCCATAATGTACAGTTGAACGAATCGTGGCTCCATTGTTATTAAAGCTATTGCGATTATGTGTATTCTTGTAATAGTCATACACAACACCAGCATTGTAATGAGCATCCACTTCTGCACCTTGAGAACTAGACGTAAACGCATTGTTGCTATCTACCGCATAGCTTCCTGGAAGGGATGTTCCGTTATTAGCTGTTCTTGTTTCAATCACACCGCTCATTGCCTTCGTCGTGTCATAAAGGTAGTATGTGCCATTTGAATAATACGTGTTGAGGGACTTATAGTTGCCAAGGATGCCATACCCGTATCCTGTTTCTGCTCCATCAGCCACTGCATTATATGCGTCTACGATCGATCCATCGCGAGCATCCACATAAACTTGCCAGTTTGCTGGATAAGGGTCGATGAATTGAAGCTGTACTTTATAAGTTAAGTAGTACTTGTTATCTTTCTCATAAACAACTTTCTCACTTTTTTCTACCATATCAAAAGCATCAGATTTTCTTACAAAGCTTGGTTCATCACTCACAACGTTCTGTGGTTTTACATCAATGTGATCCCATGCTTTCTCAAGTGCCTCTTTATCAGAAAGCTTTACATCTGAACTTCCTTTATAATTCTTAGATGCCTCTGGATGAAGGTCTCCATTTACAGCTGTAACTTCGCCTTTTTCATCCGTATGTACGATGAATTTTGCTCCGTCGATCTGAACACCCTTTACTGTTTGAACATATTCATAGTGTGTCATTCCGAGCTCATCTGTCGTTTCATTTACTAGTTTCAAATCTTTCGTTTTCACTTTAAAGAGAGATTCGTTTGACTTAAGATATGATTTCACGGCTTTCTCTGTTTTCACATTCTTTTCTGATAGTTTACCAGAAAGGAACGAAGGGACCTTACGTTCACTTTCCCAATCCTGCTTTACAATTTCCATTTTTTCCAGGGCTTGTTTCTGCTCCGCATTTAAGTTGTTAGAAGAAGCAGCAGAAGCAGACGGGAGAGCTGAACCAAACGCAAGACCTGTTGCAAGTACAACGGCAATTCCTTTTTTCATTTCATTTCCTCCGTTTCAGAATAGTGAGAATTTTTGGTACATTTGTAGATTATCACAGAATTCTTAATGTTTGTATTGGGAAATATAGAGGAAAACATGAGTTTATAAGTCGTTATTTCACTTTGAATTTCCCAATAACAACTTTGTAATCTACGTGTTATAATTTTCTTGTGCTTATCATAAAATGTAAATTTATTACATAAATAGGTGGTTAAATGAAAATAAGACAGACCAATGGCCTGTCTAGAAAGTGATGATTTATTATTTATCTACCAATGGTACTATATTTGATAAAAGTAACAATTCTCGCATGTTAGCATTTCTACCCTACTTTTTTGATCGTAATCTCTTAACTAGTACATGATTCGAATATGTTTCCACCTTTCTGAATGTCCAAAATTAAAAATTCACTTCATATAACTATGCATATACTCTTCTACTCCTTCAACCGAGAGAGGTTTACTATAAAAATATCCCTGAACTTCATAACAACCTAACTCATGCAAAATCCGTAGCTGCTCTTCCGTTTCTACCCCTTCTGCAATAATCTCAAGTCCAAGGTGATGAGCCATTGAAATAATTGTTGTCACGATGGCTAGGTCTCCTGAGTTACTCGTAATATCACGAATAAATAACCGATCGATTTTCAAGCGATTAATCGGAAGCTTGTTCATATAACTTAACGAGCTATATCCCGTTCCGAAGTCATCCATACTTATTTCTAGTCCTAACTCTCTTAGCCTGTTCAATTTCTCGATCGTTTCCTTTTCATTAAACATAGCCATGCTTTCTGTAATTTCCAATTCAAGTGAAGAAGACGCAAGCCCCACATTTTGCAGTATAGATGAGATAGTACAAACGATATCCTCTTGATAAAAATGGCGCTGTGATAGATTAACCGCCATCGTTAGGTTCCTTCCAAAATAATCCTGCCACTTTTTCAATTGCTGACAAGCCTGACTCATTACCCACTTCTCAATCGGTATGATTAATCCTGTTTCTTCAGCAGCGGAGATAAATTCATCCGGAGAAATCAATCCGATAGACGGGTGTTGCCACCTAACAAGCGCTTCAAATCCAATCACATTGTTCGACCTCGTATTGATCTTAGGTTGGTAGTGTAGGATCAGCTCGTCTTCATCAATGGCACGACGCAAATCGTTTTCTAATACGATCTTATGTAAGGTTTGATTACTCATCTCATCTTTATAGAAAGCGTAGTTATTGGTGCTCTTGTCTTTCACATCATACATCGCCATATCCGCATACTTTATCAGCTCAGCTGCATCCTCCCCGTGCTGAGGATAAAGCGAAATACCAATACTTGCCGTCAACAAACATTCCTGATGATCGATTAAGAGTGGATATTGAAATGATTCAAGCACATGCTGTGCAAGTAGTGACACACCTTTTTCTCCCAAATTACCTGTCACTATAATGGTGAATTCATCTCCGCCAAGTCGTGCCACAACAAAACGATCATCTAATACTTCAGAAAGACGCTTTCCGATTGCTTGAATGACTCGATCTCCAAATTCATGACCGAATAAATCGTTAATTCGTTTAAATCGATCAAAATCGAGCAACATAATCGCAAATGAAACCGGATTTTCATGCATTAATAAGCGTTCTAGCTCTTCATTAAAATATCTTCGATTTGCCATGCCCGTCAACTCATCATGATAAGCTAAATAATGAATCATTTTCTCTGCTCGGTTGTTCTCAGTAACATCCTTTGCAATCCCATAAACGCCAACAATACGCCCACTGATCATAATTGGTACTGTGGAAATATATAGCTCTTTATAGTCTCCTATTTTAGTCTTTATTAGAACCTCAAATTGATGAACCTCTCCTTGTAAAGAACGCTTAAACATGCCTTTAGCAAGATTTGCATTCTCCGGAGCAACCACGTCTTCAAATGTCATTCTCTTAAGATCTGAAATGGAGTAGCCGGTATATTCCGAAGCAATGAAATTTACACTTATAAACTTTCCATTCGGATCAACTGAAAATACAGCATCGGGGTTATGATGAAACAAGGTTTGAAACTGTTGCTCGTGCTTGACTAACTGTTCGGACTGCTCCATTTGTTTCAAAACTCCATACCGATCAGGAATATAAATAAGTAGACCGATGCACAACAGATTGAATGCAAGTGCAATAAGATAGGGATCACCTTGCTGATCGAGATTAATAATCAACTTTTCCTCGATCATTCCATAAAACACAAGGTACGGTAAAAATAAAAAGACCGTTCCTGAAGCAAGGCTACCTAACACATTCCAGCCCAAACTAATTAATAAGTTTTCATCACTATTCATAAGATGAAGAAACCTAACAATACATAGAGAAAACCCTATAATAAGCAACAAAGCTAATATCAATTGAACGAAATTGAATGCGATAACTTTATTGAAATACACAAGGTTCCCTATAAAAAAAGTTAAAAAGATACCTCCCGCTACTAGGAATCCACCCCTGAGTAAAAATCGCCCTCTCCAATTCTTATTCAAAATAATTCTTATAACAATATAACTAATCACACTGCTTAATAAAACCATAATCAGTCCATGAAACACCAATACTTCTCTATCTTTTATTTCCAATACAGATAGATTCACCATTATATTAATAGAATAAAAGAAAACTCCTAATACGAATGAAACTATACCAATCTTCCATTTTGGTTGTTCACGCTTTTTCTTTAAGAAATGACGGATGAATGAGAGCCCGCCATAGAAGGTAAGAAAAGAGACAAAAAAACCCAAAATAACAAATATATATTCTAATTGATATAACGAGATAATTGACTTCATTAATATCCTCCGACTTTATTCTATGTCTCTCCGAAGACAGACGTTTACATAGTATTTTGGGATAATCCATTGCTATTGAACAGATATTAGAGAAATCCGTTATGAAGTCATTCATTCATACATAAATATGGTACAACCACATCCAAGCAGGTGAGTATGATATGTATCAAAAAATCGCCGCAGTAATATCTGGAAGCATCTTAGTTGGTGCTGGCATTAACGCTTTTCTTGTACCGAACCATCTCATCGATGGGGGAATGATCGGAATTGGCCTCATTATCAAATACATTTGGGGCTACCAAACAGGATTTACCATTATTTGCTTAAGTGTACCTCTTTATATTATTGCGTTTTTATATTTTCGGCCTTACTTCTACAATAGCCTTCATGGTTTATTACTTTCTTCATTTTTTATTGATATTCTCTCTCCCCTTCGATATATATTTTCATTTCCGACCCTTACTAGCGCTGTCCTTGGCGGCTTTTTTGTTGGATCAGGCATTGGTATTATGTTGAGATATGATACAAGCACCGGCGGAACAGATCTGCTTGCTCAGTTCATCTCCCGTGTCCTGTCATTGAATATTGGTATCATTATCTTTCTCATCGATGGGGTTGTTATTATTATCGGTTCAAAGACGATTGGATTGAATGCTACATTATACTCTGCCATAACTATTTTTGCAGTTGGAATTGCGACTAGCTTACTAACATTAAATAAAGAAACTGCTTAAAAGCGCTGTGCATATGCACAGCGCTTTGTTAGTTATTTACTTTTTGGGTATTCCAGTAGTGTTCACTAATGACATCCGCAATCGCTTTAACTGTTCGACTCAGCTGTTCGAGGTTATTATCTACGCCTCCTATTTCAATTAACATAGCATTAGGAGATATGTCCTGGTTGTAGATACCGTCTACCCCTTGACCTTTTTTCCCAATAACTCCCCTGCTGAGCCCAGGATACTTGGTCTTCAATTTTTCATGTAACTCTTTTGCAAGTGCTAAGTTTTTCTCGTAATTTGGATTCTCTTCTCCAATAACAAAGACCGTACGAGCATATTCCTCATTGTTAATTGTCACTGTCGTATCTTTTTCTCTTAAAGAGTCTCGATGAATATCAATAAACAAATTAAAATCATCATTTCCTGCCACAGCCGATTGTACGATTGTTCTAGACACATCATATGCTTTACCGTGTTCCCAACCTTTTTCATTTAAAAGCACGCCTATATTTGAGTCATCTACTTTTGCTCCAATCCCTCTCTCAGCCAGCTCTTCTCCAAGCAGCTTACCAACTAACGTAATGTTCGTTTTTCCATCATTTGCAAGATTAGCATTTTTGTTGCCTTCAAGTCCTAGTAACGGCAGGTATGATTCATAACTATGAGAGTGATAAATAAAAGCTACTTTTCGACCATTTGTTGTTTGAAGAGGAGGTGTTACTTGATCCTTGGAATCATTTATCTGTAATTTTTCAGTTGGAACTTCACGTTCTTTTAACAATTCATCTAATGCAGGAGTTGATTCAATAGGGAGATTGGTGAAATTCGTCCCTTCACCAGCTACGTGGATTTTAGCATCATATAAAGCAAACCCTGGTAGCTCCCCACCCAAAAGACTACGTATATCCCCGGGTTTCACACTCGTAATAAACTGAAAGGCAACTAAGGACAGCGCTGGCGGCTCACTTTCCTCTGGTAGTACTTGTGTCAAGTAATGGTTTTCCGTCCCCATTCCATAAACGAGAGCTTCAGTCGAGAAACTTGTAATCCAATCATGTAACACAGAAGAGGAGAGTTGATACTTCGTTTCTGATGAGGAAATCATACCTGCCACAATAAATAATAAAATAAGACCAACAATAGTAAAAAATGAAACCAACCTAATTTTATTATTGCTTGTACTACTAAAAAGACTTTGTGAGCTACTTTTCATTTTTTTCCCTCCCACTCCTTAAACGTCATACTCTATGTCTATGAATTCGCACCCCAAAATAGAAGATTTTTTCACTAGTGATCATAGAAACGCATACATAATTCAGGAAGAAATAAGCAAAATATATTTGATAATTGAATGTTTGAAAAGTATGATAAAGATGAGGATACAGGAGGTGAACAGAATGGGAAAATCATCCGCATATATTACTGCAATAATTTTGTTCCTAGTTATGGTTGTAGGCTTTACATACTGGCTTTCCACAACCGAAGAACATGCTGGTGGAAATGAAGCCGGCCATAGTGAACAGTCTGAAGAAGGCGGTGGAGATTCAGCTGGAGGAGAAGCCGAGAAAATCTTCTCTCAAAACTGTGCGTCATGTCATGGGGAAAACCTTGGAGGCGGTGCTGGTCCTGCTCTTGAAGCAGTAGGTGGCAAGTATTCAAAAGATGAAATTCTAGAAATAATCAAGAATGGTAAAGGCGGCGGTATGCCCGCTGGTGTCATTCAAGGTGAAGACGCTGAAAAAGTAGCAACGTGGCTCTCTGAGAAAAAATAATAGCGCTTTATTTTAAGCTCTCCCTCTTCAAAGAAGGAGAGCTTTTAAGTTTTTGACTGTGCTAGTTCCCCTCAAAAAAGAAAGCGTTATCATGAAATAGCATATGTTCAAGATGTTTTCATTGAGCTATCGCTACTTTCCCTGTATAATGAACTTGTAAATATTATAACGAACTATCTTCGGGGCAGGGTGTAATTCCCGACCGGCGGTGAAGGATAAGTAATTCCTCAAGCCCGCGAGCCTGTAATTTGGGCAGGATCTGGTGTGATTCCAGAGCCGACAGTATAGTCTGGATGGGAGAAGATGGTGGAGTAGTAAGCTTTCTTTGAATTATAACAGAAGCTTGCTTATTTCCCCATGCCGTAACCATGAGCCCCATACTCATGGTTTTTTGTGTGCACTGGGGCCACATCTCCTTTTTCGGTGGTTCGAAAAAAAGGGAGCAATGTCAAAATGAAAAGTGTTTCAAAAACGCAACGTATGATTGTCGTTGCGATGTTCAGCAGTATTTCTTACTTGTTAATGCTTTTAGATTTTCCACTGCCTGGATTTCCTGTTTTTCTACAAATAGACTTCAGTGAAATTCCAGCACTATTTGTTGCCATTCTGTATGGTCCAGTTGCAGGGATACTTGTAGAAGCGATTAAGAATTTCATTCATTTTGGAATTCAAGGAAGCTTCACCGGAGTACCAATTGGTCAAATATCAAACTTCATTGCAGGAGTTTTCTTGATCGTACCAACTTCTTTAATCTTCCGTAAATTTAATCAAACTCAGAAGGGATTAGCACTGGGATTGACGCTCGGAACGATTTTAATGTCGGCAGTGATGGGACTGTTGAACTATTTAATTATTCTTCCAGCATATACGTGGTTTATGGGCTTTGAAGAAATGTCTTCATCAGCTCGTCAGGCTCTCGTATTAACAGGAATTACACCATTCAACCTTGTAAAAGGCGCTATTATAGCAAGTATATTCGTTGCCTTTTTTATAAAATTAAAACCTTGGTTTGCTCGTCAAACGAGAGTTGCTTAAATATCAAAACCCGAATCTTACAATAAGATTCGGTTTTTTTATATGAATAGAAAACGAACGCTTAAGAACTGACTATTGTAAAAGGATTTTACCAATTTTTGTTGAAACAGTTACAAAAAGGTTTTTTATGGGGGGATACTATATGCTGTCATTAGAATGGTTAGAAAAATCAACAATCCTTGATCTTCAGCATGCAATGTTAGAAGACAAGCTTACTTCTCTGCAGCTCGTACAGTTCTATCTTGAACAAATCGCAAATTATAATCCACGAGTAAACGCTATACTAGAAATCAATCCTGACGCCCTTTTCATTGCAGACTCCCTTGATCGTGAACGCATACAAAATGGACCTAGAAGTTCATTACACGGAATCCCAATCCTGCTCAAAGATAACATCAACACCGATGACCACATGCATACAAGTGCAGGTTCTATGGCATTAGCTTCTTCTTATGGTAAAAATGACGCTTTTCTAGTAAAAAATCTTCGTCAGGCTGGTGCTGTGATTCTCGGGAAAACCAATATGACCGAATGGGCTAATTTCATGAGTGAAACAATGCCTAATGGATTTAGTTCAAGAGGCGGTCAAGTCTTTAACCCCTATGGGCCTGGAACACTTGACGTCGGAGGATCGAGCTCTGGTTCTGCTGTAGCTGTTGCCTGTCATTTCGCTACGGCTGCTATAGGAACAGAAACAAATGGCTCTATTCTTAGCCCATCAAGCTCCAATGCTGGTGTTGGTCTAAAACCAACCGTGGGATCTATTAGCCGAACTGGAATTATTCCTATTTCTTATTCACAGGATACGGCTGGCCCAATGACACGCAATGTCACTGATGCTGCTATCCTTCTCGGTGTGTTATCAGGAAAGGAGTCACAAGATCAAGCGACGCATTTTGTACCTGAGTACCATGATTACACTCCATATCTCTTCCCTACATTACTTGAGAATTTAAGAATAGGTGTCGTACAAAAAGGCTATTATGATGCGATGCATCAGGAAGAACAAGAACAATTGACTAAAGCCATGGAAGATCTTAAAACGATAGGTTGCTCTATTGTAGAAGTGAAAGAGATAAGTCTATATCAGGAAGCGTTAGAGAGTGACTACCAGGTCCTTCTCCACGAATTCAAATCAGGAGTGAACAGCTACCTTGCTAAGGAAACAACCTCTTCTGTTCCACTAGATCTATCAACAATTATTGATTACTATAACCAAAATCAGGCGACTTCTCTGCCATTTGGTCAATCGCTTCTTATCGAATCAAATCATACGCAAGGAACATTATCTGATCCATCCTATCTCAAAAGTCGACTTCAAGATTTGAAATACGCAAAGGATGAAGGTATTGATCAACTTATGGAAAGAGAAGAGCTAGATTTATTACTATTCGCAGGCTCTTACGGTTCAACACTTCCCGCAAAAGCAGGCTACCCTTCTATAACCGTACCAGCTGGTTTCACTTCTAATAACAAACCTTTTGGCATTACTCTGACTGGTAAAGCATTTAGTGAACCACAGCTTATTAAACTTGCTTACGTCTTCGAACAACATACACATCATCGAAGATTGCCGTATTTGTTTATCAATAACCAGACGACACATGAGACAAGATGACTATCATTTATTAAAGAACCATGATCAAACTTTTCCTTTTCACACCAAATAAAAAGCGCGGGCCTCTCGGCTCGCGCTTTTTAAGATTACTTCTCGATTGTTACCCATTTAAGAGAAGAATCGGCACCAAACTTGTGGATGTGGTAGTTTTTCACGTAGTCTTTCATGATAATAGCGGAACCACCTTGATAAGTTGGTAAGATCGCTGTATCTTCTTCGATTAGAATACGCTCAGCTTCTTGCATCATTTCCCAGCGCTTCTGCTCGTCCGTTTCAGTTTTTGCACCTGAAACTAGCTTGTCATACTCTTCGTTAGAATAATCCATGCGGTTATAAGCGCCGTCTGTTTCAAACATGTAGATGTAAGTCATTGGATCTGGATAGTCTGGTCCCCAACCACCAGTTGAGATATCAAAGTCTCCTGCATCTTCAAGATCAAGGAATTGCTTCCAAGGCTGTTTGTTAATTGTAATTGTAAGACCGTCTAGCTTAGACTCAAACTGATCTTTCGCATACTCTGCAATTTTGGATGCAAGGTCACTATCAGTTGTAAGGAATTCAAGTTCAACTTTATCTGTATCAAGAGCTTCTAGACCCTTCTTCCAGTACTCAGCAGCATCGTCTGCTGTTTGATCTGCAAGATAGCCGTCTGTAGCTGGTGCACGGAAATCTTCATCGTTAAAGAATAAGAATTCTTTTGGTACAAGATAGCGAGCTGCTACTGAACCATTGTTAAGCAAAACATTTACTAGACCGTCGCGATCATAAGAAAGGTATAGCGCTTTACGAATGTCATTGTTCGCAAGAGCTTCGTTCTTCTGGTTCATACGAAGGAAGTAAATAGTTGTATCAAGAATTGTTGTGAAATCTTCGCGATCTTTGAACTGATCAACGAAATCTGCACTAAGACCAGCACGATCAATTTTTCCAGTTTCATAAAGGTTAACTCGAGTTGCTTCATCTTTTACGATTTTGTAATTCGCTTCTTTAAGTTGTACTGTATCTGCATCCCAGTACCCATCATTTTTAGCAAGCTTCCAACCGTCGCCATGATTCCATTCAGCTAGTGTAAATGGACCGTTGTAAAGCATTGTATCAGATTCAAGAGAATAGTTTTCGCCTTGCTCTTCAGCAAAGTCTTTTGGCTGTGGATAGAAAGATGCAAATGTTAAAAGGTCGAAGAAGTAAGGAACCTCTTGAGTCACTACTACTTCAAGTGTTTTCTCATCTACTGCTTTAACACCAAGCTCTTCTACCTTACCGTATAAAGGATCGCCTTCAGTGATAATTTCGTTACCATTCTTAATTCCTGCAGCACCCATCATTGATGCATATCCGCCCATAGTATCTGGGTGAATAATTTTGTGCCAAGCATATACGAAATCATCTGCTTTAACTGGAGTACCATCAGACCAATTCGCATCATCACGAATCTTGAAAGTATAAACAGTTTCTCCGTCTTTTTCTTCAACTTGTGGCTCTTCAGCTGCCATACCTAGAACTGGCTTGTTGTCTTTATCTAGACGATACAGCCCTTCAAATACCTGGTTCATTGCGTTAAATGCTACTGTATCTGTAGCCTGTGTTGAATCCATAGTCGGTATATCCTGTGTATCCGTTAAATTTAGCACCTGTTCAGCTGATCCCTCAGAGCTATCGCTATCTCCGCTGGTTGCTTCTCCCTCACTGTTCGAGTTACTAGACGTGTTTGAGTTACCAGAACACGCTGCAAGGAAAAGGCTTAACAACAAGATGACCGAAAGCAGAAGCGAAAACTTTTTCTTCATTGTGTTACCCCCTATTTGTTTGTACCATTCAGTTGAAGATCTAGCACAATGTAGACTCTTCACAGTTAATTATTCAAACGAATACATTCGACGGAAAACGTTGTGAGATCTATAACAGGGAGGTCATATCACTCAACCTATGTAAACCAATGCCGACTATTCGTTTGAATATTAACAATTAACTGAATGATTAAATTTATTTTAAATTTCAAAAAACTTTCTGTAACCATCCAATTTAGCCAAAAGTATACCATCCAATTTGTCTTTTCCTACAAAAATATCCGTCAAATGGCTTAAAACCTGTGTTTATAGAGAATATTAAAATGTTAATTTTTTTGAAAATTTTATACAATTTTATCTAAAATTCTCTATAATAGGAGTGAGGTGGTGGACAATGGCGAGATTTATACTCAATCCAGAGAGCAGCAAACCGTTGTACAAACAAATCGTTGATTACTATGAAAATTCGATTATAAATGGATCTCTTCAAACAGGTAATGCCCTTCCAGCTGAGCGTGACCTGGCTGTCCAACTAGGTGTGAATCGGAGCACCGTTACGACAGCATACGCCGAATTACGTGCAAATGGCTATATAACATCCAGACAAGGGAGTGGCACACGCGTAAGTCCTGAGGCTGCAGATTTAATTCCTGATCATTCAATGACATGGAACAAACTACGAAATCAGCATTTAGCTGATGACTCTTCTTTGTATGGAAAACATTACGATTATTTAAAAGACCCTTCACTAATAAATCTAATATCAGGATCAATTGCGGAAGATTTATGCCTAGCAAAATCTGCTCATGAATTAACACCTTTTACAACTAAGCTTGATAATGCTCCACCAACGAAAGAGCGCGTCACTCACTCAATCTGTCGGTTTATGAAACAATCATGTCTAAGTGAACATATGGTCCTAACATCAAGCCTTGAACAAGCGATGCTCTTATCAGTTAAATGTTTTCTAAACCCCGGGGATGCGATAGCTATGGAAGAACCTGTGAATTACTCACACTTAAATATCCTAATTGTCTCAGGCATCCGAGTTATTAAGTATTCAACAGACAAGCCATTAACACAAACCATGTTTCAAAAAGAAAGCATCAAACTTGTAATTGCTAATTCAAACAACATTTACGATCATTCCTTAAGTCATTCAGCCATTTTACAACAAAGAAAAAAAATACTTTCTCAATGTGAGAAAGTAGGCATTCCTATTCTCGAAATTGTTGAAACATCATTACTTACTAATTCTGTAGGAAACGATCTCCCTTCTTTTTTTGAACTAGGATCGAATCGTGAATTAGTTGTTCAGATTGGCCACTTCACAGGCATAGCCCCAGGACTAAGTTTAGGATGGGTTCTTGGGCCTGAGCATGTGGTAAACCGAATACAAGAGGTACAAATGCAACTTTGCATGACTCCTCCTCCTGTATTGCTCGAAATCGTTGATAACATCTTAAATTCTGATGAACTTCATGATCATATTGATACGATCCAAGAACAATTGTATGTAAGAAAGCAGAAAGTCCTGCATAAGCTTAATACTCTTAAAGATCACATAACGATACTTCAAATAGAAGACCCTACCTCAATTTGGTTTGATTTCAAGCCATCACTTAATCGCCAGGAATTATTTGATACGCTACTAGATTCAAACGTCCTACTTGTGCCACATAAACAAGAGCATGCTGTAAGAATTAGACTACCGCTTTCTTATGTAACAAAAGAGCAGCTTTTAGAAGGGACAAGTCGCCTAATCAGTGTCTTAAATACATTACACGTGAGACAATTCGCAGTAATTTACTAATAGATGGCGATAATGATTTCCATTCAAACAACGATCATCCCGGGCAACAATACTTCGTTGGACAGATAAAGACAAATAATCACAAAAAAACGCTATCTCGTGCGAGACAGCGTTTTTTGTTACTTCTTTTTCTTTTTTCTTTGAGAATCACGGGCTGTTCCAACTTCAATACCAGTTCCTTGTCCTTCTGGCTGAGATGAAGCAAGTCCATTTGTAGTGGGGTTTGCTTTATGTTTTGCCATTTTTCTCACCTCCACCTTTTAGACTCTCCCGTGCCTCTTTTTATTATCCGATACCTTTCACAACTATGTTAAGAAAAGAGAGTGAGGTATTCCCTGTTCATTCATAAAAACTTCTATTTGAAGTTTGTGATGCTCGTCGTGTTCAATTAATCCTTTAATATAACTTGTTAGACAGAGAGGATACTTATCGATATAAAACGTGTTTTTCCACTCGATTGGGCGCCACTCTAGAAGTCGCTTGACTACTCGTTCCCTTGATTTTATCGTTTCTTTAATTAGTTCCTTTTGGGTAATCCCAGATCTAGCAAATTGGGCTGCACGGTTGTTCACTGCTTCTACATTTTCAAGCTTTGGCAAAATCGCTTCACTCTTCATGTGTGGAATTCGCTCTTCTAATAGATAATCGTCCCATTTCATGATGTGAGAGAGAATTTCAGCTGGAGACCATTTACCTGATTTAATAGGCTTAAAAAACACTTCCTCGCTCATCTCCATCGCCGTCGTTTCTAACCAGTTCGTTAATGAAGCATATTCATTTAGAATTGAACGCTCATCTGTCATCTCATCTACTCCTTCCTAAATTAAAGAGCCTAGCGATGCTTTCTAGTTCGATCTCCAGCGATTTTTTTCCACTTTTTCCTCTCCTCAAGCTGAGCCTTCTTATTCGTTTGTCGTTCAAGAAAAGCAAGCTCTCGATTGAACTTTCTATAATTCTCAAACCTTCTTTCTTCTAGCAGTCCATCAGAAATAGCATTTCTTACAGCACATTTTGGTTCACCTTCGTGCTTGCAATCCCTGAAATAACATTGTTCCGCAAGGCTTTCTATATCAGGAAAACTCTGAGACAGGTTATTCGTTTCCCACAATTGAAGTTCTCTCATACCTGGCGTATCAATCAGTACACCTCCAGTAGGAAGAGAAATCAGTTCTCGACTTGTCGTCGTATGTTTACCCTTACCGTCTTCTTCACGAATGTCTTGGACAACTTGAATATCTTGTCCGTATAACTTATTTATAAGCGTGGACTTTCCAGCTCCAGACGAACCAAGAAGAGCGGTTGTCGTTCCCTCAATTAAATAAGGCGTTAAGTCATCAATCCCTATCTCAGTGGCTGAACTAACCACGTGAATTGGTACTCCAACTGCGACACCAGTTAATGCATTCACTTTCTCCATGACGTTATCGCAAAGATCTGCTTTGCTTAAAACAATAACGGGGTTTGCCCCGCTTTCCCACGCCATCAAAAGGTATCGCTCAATTCGACTTGGATTAAAATCCTGATTTAATGCGTTTACAAGAAAAACCGTATCGACATTGGCTACGATAATTTGCTCTTCTGTCGTCGTGCCAGCAATTTTTCGAGAGAACTTACTTTTTCTTGGGAGCAATCGATGAATGATCGCCTTATTCTCTGATTTTGGAGTAATCAGTACCCAGTCACCAACCGCTGGCAAAGCATCACGCTGTGTTACTTCAAATCGGAACTTACCTGAAAGTTCTGCTGCATAAGAATTTTCTCCTGTTGAAACGCTGTAACCTCCACGATGTTCCATTTTAATTCGAGCTGGGATAAGTCCATCTTCTGCCATAGCTTGATAATTTTCTTCAAAGTATGAATTCCATCCTAATTTTATTCGTTTCAATTGAAAGCCTCCTGATTAATAAGTGTAAATATGACAAAAAGCCGTACAATGATGTCGGCTTTTATCATACAATCAGCGTAAGTAATTAGCTGATAAAGTATAAAAAACCATAGACACAATCGCACAGCCCATGGTTTTTGATCTTATTAATCAGAAGTAAGAAAAAGCTCCTACCCTACCAATTGGACTGTGCACAATATGCAATTAACAATGAATTCTTTTTGTTATTTACCATAATGCACAACCCCTTTCCGTTAGTTAGTACTTTTATTATACGCACCATCGCATGAATTAGCAATCTTTTCTGACAAATCAATCGATTTCAATCACTACGGCAATACCTTGTCCTCCACCAATACACAGGGAGGCAACACCATATTTCCCATTTCTGCGCTTTAATTCTTTTGTGAGAGTATAAAGAACACGTGTCCCACTTGCTCCTACTGGGTGTCCTAACGCGATGGCGCCCCCGTTAACATTCACTCGTGAGCGATCAAGCTCTAGCTCCTTTTCAACAGCCAGATACTGAGCTGCGAAAGCTTCATTTACTTCAATCAAGTCCATATCTTGCAATGTCATACCTGCTTTATCTAGTGCCTGTCGAATGGCAGGAACAGGACCAATCCCCATGATTGAAGGATCTACTCCCGCTATTCCCCAAGAAACGATTCGAGCAAGAGGCTTGAGATTTTTTGACGTAACGTAATCTGTTCCTGCTAATACGACCGAAGCTGCCCCATCATTAATTCCACTTGCATTTCCACCAGTGACAGTTCCATCTTTTTTGAAAGCTGGTTTTAAACTAGCTAGCTTATCTTCTGTAGTACCTTCTCGAATATGCTCATCAATCGCAAAGCTTTCCATCCCTTTCTTCCTTTTTATCTCAACAGGGGCGATTTCCTCCGCAAAAATACCTTTCTCTCTTGCTTCGGCTGCTTTTTGCTGGCTTTGGGTTGCATACTCATCTTGATCTTCTCTAGAAATCCCATACTTTACTGCAAGATTCTCTCCCGTTATACCCATTCCAGTTCCAGTGTATTCATCTGTTAACGTAGCCAACAGCATATCATCCATTTTAGGAGCACCCATTTTAGCTCCAAAACGATTTCCTCTTAACGTATAAGGCGATAAACTCATATTCTCCGCTCCGCCGGCAAGGGCCGTTTGACCCTCTCCCATCATAATAGATTGAGCAGCTGATATGACGGCCTGCATTCCAGAACCGCATAAACGATTCACTGTTAGTGCAGGGCTCTCGATCGGTATTCCTGTTCCAAGAGCAATATGACGTGCGAGATAAGAAGCATTTGATGTTGAATGAATCACATTCCCAATAACAGAAAGATCAATTTCACTTGCCTCTATCCCGCTTTTTACTAGCGCTTCCTTGCTTGCCGTAATTCCTAAGTCAGTTGGACTAATATCTTTAAGTGAACCTCCAAACGTTCCAAATGGCGTTCTGGCACCCTCCAAAATAAAAACATCTTTCATGTTCTCCCCTCCATTCTTCTCTATTTTACAAATAAAAGGAAAGCGTTTACAAGTTTTTTTAGAGAGAAAAGATTTAACTCTCTTTCACTGATTGAATCCATTATTGTGCTGTGTATCCTCCATCAATGACCACTGCCTGACCTGTAATTCCTTTTGCCTTGTCGCTTGCTAGAAACATCGTGTAATCCGCAATTTCCTGCACTGTTAACAAACGCTTTTGTGGAACGAGGGGATAGATCACTTCTTCAAGTACTCTCTCTAAAGCCACTTCTCTACTTTTAGCTAAATCTTCAAGCTGACCTCTTACTAGCGGGGTATCAACATATCCTGGGCAAACCGCATTAACCGTGATACCATCTTCCGCTCCTTCAAGTGCCGCTACCTTCGTAAGTCCAATCACTCCATGCTTTGCACTATTATAAGCGGCTTTTCCAGAGAAGCCCACAAGTCCATTAATAGAAGACATGTTAATAATTCGTCCATACTTTTGTTTCTTCATGATTGGAAAGGCGAGCTTAGTTGCAATAAACGGTGCAACAAGCATTACTTTCGTTAACAGCTCAAACTTCTCCGTTTGAAAAGCTTCAATGGCTGAAACGTGTTGAAGTCCTGCATTGTTAATCAGTACATCCAATCGACCAAAGGTGTTAATCGTTTGATTAAATAACGACTCAACTTCCATTTCTTTCGTTACATCACAGCGGATTCCAATCGTATTCATACCGCTTTCTTTTAATTCAGCCGCCGCCTTTTTTACTTTATCCTCATCCAAATCACTAAGAATAACCTTTGCCCCATTTTCAGCAAACACTCGTGCCAACTCTTTCCCAATCCCGCTCGCTGCCCCTGTAATAACGACTACTTTCTTATCCACTAACAAAAAAACCCCTCCTTCGTCGAGCTAAATTCCGAATCCTAAACTGAATAATAGAATTGCTAGGGCAAGTCCAATAAGAGGTACGATGACTGTTAGTGCCCCTACAGCTCCGTAGGCATCCTGGTGTGATTCACCACAAATAGCACGAATCGTTGTTACGACGTAACCATTGTGAGGAAGTGAATCAAGTGCTCCTGAAGAGATTGCAACCGTACGGTGGAGTGCTTCTGGATTCACACCAGCATCAATATAGTGAGGTGCAAGAAGAGGCAAGGCGATAACCTGACCACCAGATGCTGATCCTGTTAACCCAGCGATCACACTGACTGCAATGGCTCCCCCAATAAGAGGACTTCCAGGAATACCAGTCATGAAATCCACGGCTGTTTCAAATGCCGGCACAACCTTGGCTACACCACCAAAACCAACTACAGCTGCTGTATTTCCGATGGCAATCAATGATCCAAGCGTTCCATCAGAAACCGCACGTCCAAAGTTCTCAAAGTATTTGCGATTTAACAAATATGTAGCTACAATTCCTCCAAGTAAAGCAATAATAAGCGCTGATTGTTTCAAGCTATCATGGAAAATGAATGAGATAATTAATACAATGACAAGTGGGACAAGGCCGAGTAATGGATTTGGAAGCGGACGATTTTCCACTTCAGGATCCTCCTTACGCGCTTTAAACCGTTCTCCCTTGGCCACAGCTTTTGAAATCATCCGTTTCAACCACCAGTAGCCAAACAGCGCCATGAACAACGCCACTACTAAACTTACTTCCCAACCGGCATAAGGACTCGTATTTAAATATTCGATCGGAATCCAGTTTTGAATTTCTGGCGATCCTGCAGACGTCATTGTAAAGGTAACCGAGCCAAACGCAAGCGTAGCTGGTATAAAACGACGTGGTAAATCCGCTTGTTTAAATAAACTTACAGCCATTGGATAGACAGAGAATGCGACAACGAAAAGACTAACACCTCCGTACGTTAAGATCGCACAGGCTAGAACAATAGCAAGCACCGCCTGTTTCAATCCAAGTTTTGCTACAACCCATTTGGAGACGCTATCTGCCGCACCGCTGTCTTCCATGACCTTCCCAAAAATCGCTCCAAGTAAAAACATAGGAAACCACGAGGCAACAAATCCTGAGAATCCTCCCATATAGTTACCAATGAAGTTCGGAGCACCTTCTTCAACGAGTTGTGGGAAAAGTGGCAGTCCACTTAGAACAGCTACTACAATAGCGCAGAGTGGACCTGCGACGAGCAAATTCATCCCTTTCATTGTGAGATAAATAAGCAATAGTAACCCACCAATTAATCCAATCATACTTAACATGGCTGTTCCCCCTTTTTAGTAAGCATCATACTGAAGTGTCAGTGACACATTGATTTCAGGTTCTGTAGCATTCCTAATCTCTTCTAACGTGTATCCTGAAGCTATTTCTTGCACGACTAATCCTTCATCGGTAATGTCTAACACCGCTCGATCGGTAATAATTCGATTGACTACACCTTTCCCAGTAAGTGGGAGCGAACATTCCTTCACAATTTTAGGTGCCCCATCTTTGTTAACATGATCCATAATTACCGTGATTTTCTTTGCTCCATGAACGAGATCCATCGCACCACCCATTCCTTTAATCATCTTTCCAGGGATCATCCAATTTGCAAGATCTCCGCCTTCAGATACTTCCATTCCACCGAGTATCGCAAGATCAATGTGACCGCCTCGAATCATTCCGAATGATTCCGCACTATCAAAATAAGAAGCTCCTTCAATTGCTGTTACGGTCTCTTTTCCAGCATTAATGAGGTCCGGATCCAACTCATTCTCTTGTGGATATTCTCCGATACCAAGCAAGCCATTTTCAGATTGGAGGACAATCACTTTATCCTCTGATATGTAATTGGCAACAAGCGTCGGGATCCCAATGCCAAGGTTCACATAATATCCGCTCATAATTTCTTGTTCCGCTCTTCTCGCTATTCGTTCCCGTACATTACTTTTTGTAGCCTTCATCCTTATTCCCCCGATCCATTTCGAACAGTTTTTCGTTCGATTCGTTTTTCCTGCTTAGCTTCTAGGAGTCCCTGAACATAAATTCCAGGCGTATGAATCTGATCTGCATTTAAATCACCTGTAGCTACGATTTTTTCCACTTCAGCCATCGTAACTTTTCCAGAAACTGCCATCATTGGATTAAAATTGCGAGCCGTTTTGTTATAAATAAGATTGCCTGAATCATCCCCATAGCAGGCTCTAATTAGACTATAGTCAGCGCATAACGCATGCTCTAAAACATATTCTTTCCCATCAAACATTCGCGTTTCCTTTCCTTCAGCTACATTAGTTCCAACGCCTGCAGGGGTATAAAAAGCTGGAATCCCAGCACCACCAGCACGAATTCTTTCAGCAAGTGTTCCCTGCGGAATTAACTCTACTTCAAGCTCACCCGACAGTACCTGTCGTTCAAATTCTTTGTTTTCACCAACATACGAACCGATCATCTTCTTAATTTGATGGTTTTTAAGTAGCAGACCAAGTCCCCAATCGTCTACACCACAGTTATTTGAAATCACTGTAAGGTTCTTGACTCCCGACTCCACTAATCCGAGTATCATTTGTTCTGGAATACCGACTAGACCAAATCCACCGACCATTAACGTTGATCCATCAACAATTTCGCTTACTGCATCATAACCATCCCTATACTGTTCCTTCATCATTCCAACTCCTTTTTTCTTCTCAATCTTTGTAATGCAAGAAACATGCCATAATAGAATAGTTCACAATATTGTAAGCGCATTCAACATTTGGCGGATTATTCTTTTTATTTAAGTTCCGTTTTTCCGGAAAAAATAATCAATTTTCATTCGTCAACCTCTAAAAACACGTTTCTAGAGATATAATCTAAAGAAATTCCAGAAAACCGGAATAGATTCCGGTTTTCTGGAATTTCATCAAAGATTATACTTTTTAATTTTGTCATATAAGCTCGTTTTCCCTATACCAAGTATTTCGGATGCTGCAAATTTATCATTCTCACATTGAGCAAGCGTTTTACGAATCGCTTCTGATTCAGCTTCTTCTAAAATTTCTCTTAACTTTCTGTTTCCCGCTATGATCCCATCTTTATCTTTTAAGTAATCGGGGAGTGAGGTGACTTCTATTGTTTCACTACGTGTTAAATGAACAGCAGCTTCTAGCGCATTCTCAAGCTCACGAGCGTTACCAGGCCAGTTGTGCTTCCTTAATAATTGAAAGGCTTGCTCGTTAATTCCTATGACGCGCTTTCCTGCTTTCATGGAAATTTTCTTTACAAAAGATTCTGCAAGAGGTTTTACATCCTGAATTCTTTCTCTTAATGGGGGAATTTGTAATTGCATTACATTGATTCGATAGAATAAGTCTTCACGAAAGCGACGTTCCTCTACCATCGCTTCTAAAGGTCGGTTTGTAGCTGCGATTACCCTTACGTCAACTTTTTTCGATGAGACTCCGCCAACTCGTTCTACTTCTCTATCTTGTAGGACACGTAATAATTTCACCTGCATGTTAGGGGGCATGTCTCCTATTTCATCAAGAAAAATTGTACCTGTATTAGCCAGCTCAAATTTTCCTGGCTTCCCTCCTTTTTTCGCTCCTGTAAAAGCCCCTTCCTCGTATCCAAAAAGTTCCGATTCAAGTAGTTGATCAGGTATGGCACCACAATTCACTTTAATAAAAGGTCTATTGCTACGCTCACTCAGTTGATGAATGCTATGTGCAAAAAGTTCTTTACCTGTGCCACTTTCACCACGAATAAGAACCGAAACATTTCCGCTTGCTACTTGCTTCACCTTCTCTTTTAAACTCTGAATCGAATCTGATACACCAACGATGTCATATAAGGAATAATTCGCACCATTTTCCCTTGCAGATCCGCTTCGATAATATTCCAATTCAGATAAAAGCTCTTTAATATGCGTATTCATTTGCTTCCATTGTTCAGTGTCACGAAAGATAACTGTGCCTACAGCTCCGATTAATTCCTTGTTGTGATAAATAGGGACGCGATTGGCAATCATGTAGTTTCCGCGTATGTACTGCAAATCTGCAATTTCTACCTTTCCGCTTCTAGCAACGATATGCATCCGTGTGTTCTCAATGACATCCGTTACGTGCATCCCAATAACTTCTGAGCTATCTACTTCTAGAAATTCACAATACGTTTTGTTCATGAAATCAATCATACCTTCTTTGTTTACAACGACAAGCCATTCGTAAGCGTTATCAATAATAGTTTCTAACATACTGCACTTCTTAGTAAGCTCACCGGGTTTCACTCTAGCCACTCCTTTATCTTTTCTATTAACCATTGTACCATTCAACTAAAACTGCATTTTTTATAAAGTAATTAGTGGTATTCTCGTAACATACAACTCTGTTTTGTTAAATAAAAAGCTGTGTATTTACTATTAATTCTTGAATCTTGGCTTAATTGATTGAAGCACTTTCACTTCAGCGTTCTCACACAGATGTAAAATTCGCCTTCCCTGCCCGCCCCCCTGAATGCAATTCCCTTTCCCCAATAACTACTAATTTTACAAAAAAGGTTCCATTTCCTCACATTAGAAAATGGAACAGATCGATTTATATTTTGCTATAGCTTAACCGAATCATATCCCGACAAGGAATACCGTTTTCTATAATCGTCTCAGGATAGCTATCAAAAAAAACCCTCAATAATGTCTATTATACGAAAGTGACATTTTTGATAGAGAGCTAATTGATCGAGACTTGAATTACCCGTGCCAATCTCAATCTTGGTCGCTCCAAGCGCCTCTGATCTTTGGATAGCATCGTGAATAAGCTTTTTTCCTATTCCCTTTCCCCTTCTATCCTCTCTTACTGCTATATTCATGATCTCCATTATTTCCTCTTCTTTTTCTACTAACACATAGACTCCCATCACTTCTTGCTCTTCGACTGCAATATAACAGCTTCCAACTTTTAAATAACGTTCAATATGATCGAGAGATGGATCAGCTTCAAGTAGAAGATCATAAGGAAAACCCTTGTTTATTTGCATTATCTTCATCACAAAATCTCCTTACTAGTTCTTTTTCACAAGTTAACCATTCTATCCTTTTATGAACAATGCCTTCAAATATCATAAAAATAAAAAATCGTGCCTCAGCACGATTTAAGATGGTTTGACTTTAGATGTAATGATAACACTGATCACTAGCGACAAAATCAAACTTATAAGATCAATAGGATTATATAGAAGGCCAAACGTAACGGTGCCTGTCACCTGTTGCCCCTTAGCCCAGGCCATCAGCCAATCTGGTTGAAATATAGCATTAACAATTGAACCAATAATTAAATTCAAAATGAAATAGAAACTAATAAGACTGATCGTAAAAATAACGTATTTCTTCAAAACACCATGCTCCTTCTCCAAACG
The DNA here is from genome assembly GCF_030547345.1 of Anaerobacillus sp. 1_MG-2023. Taxonomy (NCBI): domain Bacteria; kingdom Bacillati; phylum Bacillota; class Bacilli; order Caryophanales; family Bacillaceae; genus Anaerobacillus; species Anaerobacillus sp. 1_MG-2023. The sequence goes on from NZ_JAUORD010000006.1 coordinate 51,129, forward strand.
TCTTCTGAATTATTGTAACCTGTTGGAATCAAATTTCACAAATTAAAGAAAGATGCACACCTTTTTTTATAAACCCATAGGGTAATAGCATCACATATTCAGGAGGCCAATGATGTCGTTTAAACATTACCGATACAACGAATGGCCCAATCTGTATTCACCTTGTTATCCCTCTTATTATCGCCCTTTCCCTCCAATTGAAGTGACTCGTTTCCAACAATCAGCTGAGACGTGTTCGAAGCTAATGAAAGATGGAGAGAAACTGCTTAATAAAGTGGAAAACGACGCTCAATTTGCTCATGAATTAAAAGACGCCGCTCAGAAAAATGATCATTCCCATGTTCATATGCTGATTCAACGTGCTGGCGTGACTTCTCCCTTTCACATAGCTTATACGCCAGACGCCATTCGCGTCGATCTCACAGCAGGTAATCAAGATAATTGCAGTGAATTAACGCTAAAGCTCTGCTGGTAAACGTTACTTTAATTTCCTCCGAAGAGAAAAATAAAAAACACTAACCTGAACGAACGGCAGTAGTAGCAATATAAGAATCGGATAGGCTGAGAAATAATGAGATATAACGGGTTGGAAAGTCATTCCAGCAATTAGAAAAGGCGTGACAAACATCATCGCAATATACGCATTGCGACATGCATGGGCGGTTAAGGCTTTTTCACGTTCATCATCCTCACACAGTTCGGAAGGAAGCAAAAGTGCTTCTTTCCATCCCTTATTCTTTCTTCTCTTACTACGAGTGAATATAAAGCCAATAATACCCGTGATCAAAATAGCCAAAAGAATAGGGAGTAGGTTAATCGTAACTTCATTTCCGTCTCCACTTATTATAGTTTTAAATTGCGAAGCTGCATTGAAATAAGTAACCATAGCCCAACCAAAAAGACCAAGTATAACCAAGTTCATTAAATAAACGAAAGATAATTTCACTCTGATTCCCCCTGTAGTTGAAATACTTCCTCCACCGACATGTTAAATTCTCTACAAATATTCATAGCTAATAATAATGAGGGAACATAATCTCCCTTTTCAACAGCTGCAATCGTTTGTCTCGTTACTCCTACTTTTGAAGCGAGCTGCTGCTGCGTTAACTGAAAACGAGCTCTTAGTTCTCTAATTCGATTTTGTAATGTCACCTGAACCCCTCTCTCACATTTCCTTTATCTGTATTCTACACCAAACAAAATGTTAAGTAAACCTAACTTTAAGTTAATGATAATTAACTTTTTGACCAAAGAAAAAAGCCTGGTTTCCCAGGCTATCTATTTTACAATTAGGACGGGACATGGCGATTGTTGAGCAACCTTCTCACTTACGCTTCCAAGCATCCATTTTTTAATTCCACTCAATCCTCGACTACCGATAACAATTAAATCTGCTTCTGTCATAACAGCTAGATCCACGATTTCTTTCGCAGGATCGCCACTTCTTACCTCAGAATGAACATTCACACCCATATGATGCAGTGTTTCTTTCACTTCTCGAAGCATTGCTTCTCCATCACTTCGTTCGACTGTTACGCCACTTTGCTCTTCAGGTATCGGTGTGGGGACACCAGCATGTCCTTCATTACCAATACTTCCAGTGCCATATGGAATTCTCGTCGCTGGTTGAGCTGAAAGTTTATGTGATTCTTTCGCAACATGCACTAAATGAATAGAAGCTTTGCTTAGTTCTGCTAATTTAACTGCCTGGTGGAGCGCTTTTTCACTATCCTCAGAACGATCATAAGCTACTACAATTTTGGTATACATGATACTTTCCTCCTCAGTATTTGAAGTAGTATGGATATACCCCTACTGAGAGGAAAATAACGCCATTACCGAAAACGTATTCATATAGATATATTTGTTACATTAGCCTCATTATCCGGTAATAATAGGTTCTTTTGGATAATGGTAACGTTCGAGAGGAGCATTTCCTCGCATCATCAGTAGAAACGATATAATTCCAATTCTGCCAACAAACATGAGAAACATAATAACCCATTTACCCGCAGTACTTAGTTCAGGAGTGATGCCAAGGGATAAACCCGTTGTACCAAAGGCTGAAGTCACTTCAAATACAATGGCAGTTAATGAGAATGGTTCTGTTGCTGAAAGAATAACGACTGCCAAACCACAAAGACCAGTTGCTGTAAAAATGACGATAAACGATTTGATAATATCATCATGTAAAAGTTCTCTCCCAAAAACTTTGACACTTTTTCGACCTCTTGCAAAATGAACAACTGTTAATACAGCAACAGCAAAAGTAGTCGTTCGAATCCCTCCGCCGACACTGCTTGGAGATGCGCCAATAAACATAAGTAAACTTAACACTAACTGCGTAGACAGAGTGAATTCACTCACGTCCATAGTCGCGAGACCACCATTTCTCGTCGTAACGGACTGAAACAATGAATAGAATAGCGATTGATCCCATGACTTATCAGCCAAGAAATTTCCTGCTTCTAAAATCCATATAAGGGCGGTACCGATTAAAATTAGAGCAAAGAATGTAACCGTCGTAACCTTTGTAAACAACGTAAAGCGGTACGCTACCGTTTCTTTCTTTTGAAATAAGTAATCCTTCAGTTCGATAAGAACAGGGAACCCTATTGCGCCTAATATAAGCAGAATCATGTTAATGGATTGCACAAAATAATCATTTGCATATGGAATAAGTGAACTCCCAGTAATATCAAACCCTGCATTTGTCGTAGCACTTACTGAAGCAAAGAATCCCTGCGAAAAGGCGTCTTGCCAGGAATCATAATACTTTAGCAGATAGATCCCAAGAATAATTGTCCCTATCGCTTCAAATAAGAGAATAAGCCCGAGGATTTGCCTCATTAAACTTACAAGGCCAGCTAATGTACCACGATTTTGATCTGTACTAATAAGTTGACGTTCTTTCATTCCTATTTTCTTCCCCATTAATAACCAAATAAAAGTGCCAAGAGTCATAATCCCAATTCCACCGAATTGAAGGACAAAAGCTAGGATGTACGTGCCGGTTGTACTGAACGTATCTGCAGTAGAAACGACAGTTAGTCCTGTAACACTAATTGCACTTACAGCTGTAAATAAAGCATCTATAAAGTTCCATTCAACATTAGCTTGATGGGCAATCGGAAGACTTAACAGAACCGTCGATAATACTACAGCCGCAAAATAGAAAAGAACAATCAGCTGGACGGAAGAAAGTTCTGTTGCTTTTTCTTTGATTTTCATCTTATTCCTCCTCAGCCTCTCTGATCTATGACTGGATTATTACGAACATCGTATTCTTGTAAATCTCACTGTTTAGATAATAACCCTGTTAATAGTATAATAAAAAATGTCAATTGTTTAAATATTGGGGGAACTACTGTGGATGATCAACGATACGAGCGTGAATTACTCACCTTGAAAACCATTGCCGAAACATTAAATCGTTCAACCGACCTGAAGACGATGCTTCAATCTGTTCTTGAAGAGCTTTTGAACGTCACCGGACTCAAAACAGGATGGATTTTCTTATCAAACTATAAGAAGCAGTTTACTTGTACAGCCGATGCAAGACTTCCTGAAGCTCTTGCATTGAAAGAAAAGGAACCAATGTGTAAAGGAACTTGCTGGTGCTTAAATAAATTTTGGGATGGACGACTGAACGAAGCAGTTAACATCATTGAATGTAAACGAATTGAAGATGCCATTCATCACAAAACCGGTGATACAGAAGGATTAACTCATCATGCGACCGTTCCATTAACTGCCGCCGGGGAATCATTTGGTATTTTAAATGTTGGCTCTCCTGGTAAAGAAAAGTTTACTGAAGAAGAACTTACTCTACTTGAATCGGTTGCTTTTCAAATTGGAACAGCTATTAAACGAGTACGATTATATCAAGATGAGCAAAAACGTGCAGAAAACTATTCGAAACTTGAATCACTTACAAGAGAATTATGGAAGTGCGAACATACTGAAGAGATCATTAACGGGATTGTACGGCAAACCGCTCAATCTTTTAACTGGCCTATCGTCGGTTATTTCCATAATACCGGTCACCAGCATCTTCTCCACTCTTTGTACGATCAAAACAAATTAAACGTAATAAACATGCCTTATTCTGATGATACACTAAAAGAAGTTATAGAAGCAGTGGCTAAAGAAAGTCCCGTTACACCTCAAACGTTTCATCTTCCAATTGATGCGGAAATCACTGAAATTCATGCCCGCGCGGTCACGATTCGAAATGATCAAATAGGTATTCTATTTGCTCTTAGTCACAACGATGTAAGGCTCTCAAAAATAGATGAAGAAATTTTACAAGCTGTTGCTGATCACACGGCTCTTGCGATTGAGCAATCACGGGTAAATGAAAAGAGACAGGAGCTCATCCTCTCTGAAGAACGAAACAGACTTGCAAGAGACTTGCATGATTCCGTTAGCCAAAAACTGTTCTCATTATCAATGACAGCACGTGGTGCACAGAGTATCCAAGACAATCCTCTAGTTCTTAATGAGGCATTAGTCGATATTCAACAGCTATCACAGAAAGCAATGCAAGAAATGAAAACATTAATCTGGCAGCTTCGACCTGTGGGAATTGAAGCCGGCGTGATGACGTCCCTTAAAAATTATGCACTAGGACTAGGTCTTCAAGCCGTTTGTGACGTTTCAGGTCTTAAACTCCTCCCTAGACCAATAGAAGAGGCGCTCTTCCGGATTGGTCAAGAAGCGCTCAACAATATACATAAGCATGCTGCTGTAAATGAAGTATCACTTCAGCTGGCATTTTCTGAAACCGATGCTAGCTTAACAATTGTGGATCACGGTGTTGGCTTTGATCAAACGACTGTTGGGGATTGCACCCTTGGTCTTAGAGGAATGAAAGAACGTGCGGCCATACTAGGTGGCCATTTATTCATCACAAGTACAAGAAACTTTGGAACAACAGTACAAGTTATACTGCCGATATGAGAGGAGGATATGATGAAAATTAAATTACTTCTTGCTGATGACCATCTTATGGTTCGAAAAGGACTTCGCTTATTCTTACAAACACAGGAGGATATTGAAATTGTTGGGGAAGCAGGAAATGGAGTTGAAGCCGTGAAGCTTGCTTATGAGCTCAGTCCTGACGTTATTTTAATGGATCTAGTTATGCCTGAAATGGATGGAATTGAAGCAACTAAGCAATTGAAAAAGAACGCACCACACATCAAAATTATTATCTTAACAAGTTTTTCAGATCAGGATCATGTTCTTCCAGCCATTAGCGCTGGTGCTGAAGGGTATCAATTAAAAGATATTGACCCTGATGAGTTAGTTTACACAATACGCGCAGCATTTAGCGGTAAACGCCACCTTCATCCACTCGCTACAAATCAGCTGATGTCTCATATGACTAAGAAAGATCAAGTCGAGGATGAACGCAGAATCACAACCCTTACACCAAGGGAGAAAGAGGTATTAAGAGAAATAACTCTTGGGAAGAGCAATAAAGAGGTTGCTGCCTCTTTATATATTACTGAGAAAACAGTAAAAACTCATGTAAGTAGTATTCTTTCCAAATTAAATTTTCACGATCGTACTCAGGCTGCTCTCTTCGCGACAAAGCAGAACTGGTTTGAAAATGAAATCTACAACTAAAGGCTGAGACTGAATTCCTTCTTCCCTCCGATGTCCGATACAAGAATTTAAAATACACTTAGATTGAAATACTCACAATTGAGGTAATAAAAGAATATAGAGGTATGAGAAAGGAGCTTTCCTATGAAAGTAATGGTGATGAACGGTAGTCCAAGAGACAAATCTATGACGAGGAACTTAACAAATACAGTTACCGATCAATTAGACGAAAAGGGAATTGAAGTGCTCACATTCGACGCAGGATTCCATGACCTCCCTTTGTTTAAAGGTAGAAAAGAAGATCTTGATCATCCAGAGGTGCAGCGCCTCATAAACCACGCAACAAAAGCTGATGCATTTGTTATTTGCTCACCTGAATACCACAATGGCATGAGCGGAGCCTTAAAAAACGCACTCGATTTTTTAGGGGGTTCTCATTTCAAACATAAGCCAACTGTTCTTGCTTCTGTTGGCGGTGGTGGAAAAGGCGGTATTAACGCATTGAACAATATGAGAACAGTTATGAGAGGGTTATATGCTCTCGTCCTCCCAGATCAATTCTGCGCAGATCCCACATGCTTTGATGAGAAAGGTTACATGGTGGAAACAAAAGCGAAAGAACGTCTCACAATCGTTATAGATGAACTTGTTTCCCTATCCCAAACCATAGAAAACAAAATAGAAGTACAGTAAAAAGGAGCCCGGTAGCGAAAAGCTATCGGGCTTTTTTGGTCTATTCTATGACTCCCGACTCTGTTACTTTTACATCCATATGAAATTCGATATCCATATCAGGATAGCGGTCCATCCAATCATCATGATTGAAATCTCCCCGAGTCACACTACGAATCGCATTGCCAAGACCAAGGGGATCAATATTTAGCCGTTGGAATTCTTGTATCATCTCATTTCCTCTGGTTTCAATTTCAGTCTCCATCGTTTTCTCAATTTCTTTGAGCGCCGAAGGGGTTAACTGTTTTCCAGAATACTCCTTGATTACACCCAAAACCTTACCGTGTATTTTAATCTCATTCCTTCCAACCTTCTTTAAGTTTAGGTTCCTTTTCGAAGCAATATTATAAATAGCTGCATGATCTTCCTCATTGAGTTTGACAGTAAATGAATCATTACTAGAAAACTTCTCATACAGAATTTTGAATGTAAACAAACTTTGTGAGTCAAGGGTAGTAACCATCTTATCTCCATTAAATAAAGCAATACCAATAATCTTCACCTTATCGCCGTCTTGTTCAACCAGCGGTAAGATCGGGTCATTCCCTTCTGAGTAATAATGGTACAAAAAATTGTGCAAACTCGTTTCGGGAAGCATACCGTGCTTACTATTATGACTTAGAGTGTCGTGTATGAATGTGCCTGTATCCACGTTTCCATAATTGGTAGTTAATAATGTTTCCAAGTCGCTGTTTGAAATGCCTAAGAATACTCTTGAACCAATGGAAGGGTCTCTTTGGAGCGTATCAACTAATTCAATTATGCCTTCCGATTCTGCCATTTCCCTACTAAAGAGAGCAACCTCCAACTTTCCACTTACAAATGATTTTGATGACTCTGAATTATATTGACTGCGAATTTCTTTACTCAGTTCAGCTGTTTGAATAAAGATACTATTATCCACTCTCCCATTAGCTTGATATTGTGGAGCTACTGCAATCCCTTTAATTAACTTTTCTTCATTTTCTTCATCTGGAAGGTCATAACCAATAATCGTTACCATTTGAATATCATCAAGAATACTGCTTTCAACACACCCTGTCAGTACAGCACTACATAATAAGAATACTAGGATCAGCCTCATTCTGACCTTCCCACCTTACTTTTGATATACTGAGCTACAAATAAGAATGGTACATAAAGATAAACAAAATAAAATCCCACTTGACTCGTATACTGATTTAGTAAGTCAATGCTTTCTCGTCTTGCGAAAGCGCTACTAGCCAGTAAAATAATAAAAAGGAGCGGGATCGTTACGTTTCGTTGACTGATGTTTGATAATCTCCTAATTGCTCTTCCCCCAGCCCATATCGTAATGCAAAGGTTTGGAAGGATGACTAATGCCCACGAAGCAATACCAATGTACTCAAAACGCTGAACAAAAGGCATTTCAGCAATTTTCCATGTTGTTAGCGTCGCCCAAATGGTTTTCTGAAGCTGTTCTGTACTAAAGAAAGCAATCGTTGTAATCATAACTGTAGTGTATATAAAGACCGTAAATAAATGTCCCCCCTGCGCCCATCGATGTGATTTCTCAGGATCTTTAATAAACGGTAGGTACATAAAAAGCGTTGAGAATCCTAAATAAGATAGAGAAGCACCCTTAACTCCCTCATACAGTTCAAACAAAGAGTGATTAAATACCGGTAAAAGGTCTCGGAAGTGTCCATAAAACATCGGAAAAATCATCGTTAGAATAAGATAAAATGGCAATACGACTCCAAAGAAAGCTATACCGGCAACTACCCTAAACCCACCCGATAAACAATAATAGACTAAAAGGAGAAATACAGAACCGAAGATCCATTTATTTAAGTCTGGAAACATCCATACTTGAACTACTTCGATATATGTACGTAGAATAGTCACACTCATTGCAATGAAATAAACAATAGCAATCCAGCTTAATAATCCTCCTAACCATTTCCCAAAAAGATTTTGATGTAACGAAATGAGATCCCCTTTTTCCTTTAGCATGATTTTATATATCAAAAAAATAATCACATTTAGACTAAGGCCAGCAACTAGTACCGAAATCCAAGCATCATTTCCTGCATACTTTGCGCTGATTCTTTGAAACCCCATAACTCCTACCCCAACTTGAACGGAGTGAACAAGGTAAAACACTAGAAATGGAGATACTTTATACTCATCTTTCACTTCTGGTCCAGCCATATAAAAGCATCTCCTTTCTGCGTTTACTCATGGAAATCATTTTTTTCTTTCTTCGTTACTGGATTAAAACGTACTGTATCTTCTGTTTGTAATTGAATAGGTCGCTTATTTTGAAATTTCAACGGAAGCCTAATAAGAGCATCCTTTAAATCCTGAACACGTAATGGGTAGATTGGCTCAAGGAATGGTCTACCTAACGATTTTAATTTGAGAAGGTGAGCTATTAAAAAACTAAAGCAAATTGTTACACCAAGGAGCCCCCACAGATGAGCGAAAAATAGGAAAGGAAACCTTGTTAAACGAATAGTGTTGCTCATTCGATAGACAGGAGTTGTAAAGGAGGCAAGGGCAGAAAGTGCCACGATAATTAATAGGACGTTGCTTGTTAATCCTGCTTCAACTGAAGCAGTCCCAATAACAATACCGCCTACAATACCAATCGTTTGACCAACTTTTGTCGGCAATCTTGCGCCTGCTTCTCTTAGCAACTCAATGGCTAACTCCAAAAATATAGCTTCTAGAATAGGGGGTAGCGGTATTCGTTGTCTGGAGCTAACGAGGGTGCCGAGTAGATCTTTCGGTATCAGTTCGTAATGATAGGTTAATGTTGCTACATAAACCGGTGTCACAAGTATTGAAAATAAAATCGCAAAAATGCGGATCATGCGGGCACTTGAGGCGACGATCCAATTCACAAAATAGTCTTCAAATGCGGAAAAGAATTCAACAAGGGTTGTTGGTCCTATTAAAGCCTGGGGTGATCCATCTGATAGAATGACTACTTTCCCTTCGCATAACACAGATGTCGCACGATCAGGTCTTTCTGTATCAATAAGTTGCGGAAACGGAGAGTTTTTACTATCAGATATCAGTTGCATAAGAACGGAACTATCGACAACCTGATCCACTTTAAGATCTTTGAGACGTTGTTTAACAGTGTTTACATTTTCTTCGTTCGCAATTCCGTCCAGATAGAGAATGACTACTTTCGTATTTGTCAGCTTGCCAATCGTCAGCTCATATGCTTTTAATTCATGAACCGGCAACCTCTTACGGATCAGATGTAAATTGGTATCTAAAGATTCTACAAATGCTTCCTTTGAGCCCACAACTGTAAATTCGACTTCAGGTTGTGTGATCGCTCTGGCTTTTTTTACCTGACAAGGTATCATCGCGCATTTTGTGGCAGATTCATTCAAGCGAATAATAATAAAACCCATCATTACTTTTTCACAAATTATCTTAAGATCTTCTGTAATGATGACGCCTGGAACGGGTACCCTTTTCTTCACCTCATCAAGTGACTTCAATGGTTCTCTCACGAGATAGGGTAAAATGTGGTCGTTGAATTCATTCTCATGAATAAGCGTTTTAAAATAATATAAGAAGAAAGAGCTGTTATCCTGTTTATTTTCAAAATGCAAAAAATCATCGGAGTCTTTTAAGCTTTTAATTAGCTCAGGCAAGTTTTTCAGGTTATCGGGAGATCGACTTTTTTTAAACCATCGAAGCACTTTCAGTCACCACACATTCTCATGTTCTCCTTGTAGTTTCTACAAGTCACATCAATTTATCCACCTCCAGACTTCATCAATGAAATCAAACCAAATAAAAAAAGCGTGTCATTATGACACGCTTTTTCCTTTATTGCCCTTGTGCAAGTGAGTATGCAATCTTACCGTCAAAGGAATATAAGTTCTCGATCTTAATCCAATCTAATTCTTCTAATTCAATTTGAGTTAGTAGCTCACGGATGGCTCCTTGAGTTTCTTTTTTACCTTCAACTGGTTGGAACCTACAGCGCCAGTGATCAGATAAGAATGTTTCAGAGAATCCATTTGGATATACTTTCACGCCACGGTTGGTCATCATCACAAATTCGTGATTGCTTTCCGCCGCTGCACGCGTAAGCTTTTCTGCAATTTCATCAATCGTTAACGTATTGTTGAACAAGAATACATCCGTTCCATCAAGCTCGCGTTCAGGAACATAATTGGGACGAGTCGAATCTTCTTTCTCTTCCAATACTTCTTTACGATATACCACCGGTTCAAGAACTGAAGGAGATTGACCAAGACGTTCAACTACAGCATGAGCGAATTCTTTCGTTCCAACAGCATTTTTCCCTTTTGCAATATCGCCTGTTAGCACACCATCCTCGATTGTTTTCAACCATGCATTGTGAATTTTCTCTGCAGCTTCAGGCTGTCCAATATGAACAAGCATCATAATCGCACCGTGCAGAAGACCTGATGGGTTCGCAATACCTTTACCTGCAATATCAGGAGCGCTTCCGTGAATAGCTTCAAACATCGCAATTTGATCACCGATATTAGCTGATCCCGCCAAACCTACACTTCCAGCAATTTGAGCGGCAATATCAGAAGCGATATCACCATATAAATTCAATGTAACGATTACATCAAATTCTTCAGGCGAATCAGCTAAGCGTGCCATACCAATGTCAACAATATAACTATTAGATTCAATTTCAGGATATTCAGCCGCAATCTCTTTGAAAACCTGATGGAAAAGACCATCACTTAATTTCATGATGTTATCTTTCACGAGACATGTTACTTTCTTGCGATTGTTTTTACGAGCATATTCAAATGCATGACGAATGATACGCTCAGAGCCCGGTCGTGAAATAAGCTTCAAGCTTTGTACAACGTCCGGTGTTTGCTGATGCTCAATTCCTGAATAGAGGTCTTCTTCATTTTCTCGAACAATGACAAGATCCATGTCAGGATGCTTATTTTCTACAACAGGGTTATAAGAAACGCAAGGGCGAACGTTTGCATATAGACCCATAGCGGTACGAATGGTTACATTTAAGCTCTTGTATCCTCCACCCTGTGGTGTTGTAATAGGGGCTTTGAGAAGTACCTTAGTTCTACGCAACGAATCCCATGCTTCCTGAGGGATTCCCGTTGAATTTCCAGAAAGGTATACTTTCTCTCCAACGTCAATAAATTCAGGCTCAATTTCAGCCCCAGCTTGTTCTAAGATATGCAAGGTTGCTTCCATAATTTCTGGACCAATGCCGTCTCCTGTTGCTACCGTAATTGGGCGCTTTTCTGCCATGATTTTCTCTCCTTCTCTCTGGTCTATCAATACACATTGAAAAACCCGGTAGGCTCAATAAGAGAACACCGGATCTTTCAGATACAGTGAAATATCCATTTCTCAAGATCGTCCAATTCAGGACTTGAATCATGGAATAAACCAACATTTTGTTATCGCTTTCCAAGGTTATTATAGAAATCATGTGCTTTTTTGTCAATTTTACAGAGTTTCTGTCATCGCGGCTTTAAAAAAACCAGCCCCTAAAGGAAGAGGACTGGTTGATCATTATTGAAGCGCTTTGACGTCGTCCACGATCTCTTCAAATGGAACGTTAGAATAGCCAGAATACTTCTTAACGGCAATACCTTCTTTATTAATAAGGTAGAAATTAGTACCATGAATGAATTGATCTGAACTTGGGTCAGCATCTACCGCCGTTTTAAAACTACTTTCCGCAAAACCTTTTATTTCTTCTTCAGTGTATCCAGTTAAGAAGTGCCAGTTAGATAGATCAGCATCAAATTTTTCAGAGAACGTCACAAGCTGTTCAGGAGTATCCCGTTCAGGATCTACTGAAAATGAAACGAGCTCTACCTCTACATCTGCTTCACTTAGCTTATCCTGTAGCTGTGACATATTCGCTGTCATTGGGGGACATACTGTCTCACAATTTGTAAAAATAAAATCAGCTATCCACACTTTTCCTTCTAAATCATTTAATCCATACTCACTTTTTGTATGGTCTGTATATGTAAAATCTTGTACTTCCCAATCGAGATCGTCAGGAATGTCTTTCCCACATGCAGCTAGTACGACAAGAAGAGTTATTACTGTTACTAATAACAGTCGATTCTTCATAATGGTTACCTCCAATAAAAATAAAATTAAGCGCTCTCTTTACCTTATCTCAAAATAAGGAAAGATGCTATACGACGTAAATATCGGTTTTGAGAATTTCATGAACAAAAAGCTGTTTCTCTCAAAAAAACATCTTTCTTTCTATAGTCTAAAGGTTTAAACTTTTGAACTATAAGTATTTAAAAAGAGTAGAAGGACTAATAGCAGGTCTCTTCTACTTTTGCTAGCAGCGTTTTCAACGTCGTAACACCATCCTCTAATTGTAGAGAGTAGAATCTCGTTGTGCCTTTCTGCTCAACAGAAACAAGTCCAACTTCACGCAAAATTTTCAGATGATGAGAAATAGCAGGACGTGATAAAGTCGATCGCTCCGTAATTTCATTCACACTTAATGGATCGTGTTCACTAAGTAGCATAATGATATCCTGTCTATAGGGATCACCTAGCGCCTGGAAGATCGGTGTGCTTTTGCGAAAAAGTTGGATCGCTTCCTGATGGTCATTTTTCTGATTCATAGCAGAAAGCCTCCTATTCGTTTAAGAGTTTAAACATATAACCTGATTTCAGCATATAGGAACCCTTCTATCCTGTCAATAAACGGTTATTGTTATGAATAACCTAACTTTTCCAAGACTACCTTATGATTTGGGTTCAATTCTTTTGGTAACTCGTTTAGTGGAAAATATTTCACTTCTGATACTTCATTTCTATCTAATTTAAAAGCTTCACTCTCACATTGTCCCTTATAAACAGCAATAACACTATACACCTCATCTCCATTTGGATATCGGTAATATAACTCTTCACCAGAAAAGAGGGAAACAAACGTTAACTCTTTAATACCTACTCCTAATTCCTCAAATGTTTCACGTACAGCCGTCTCTTCAAAAGATTCTCCCGGCTCCATAAATCCACCTGTTAATCCCCATAACTTATTATCTGTTCTCTTCTGTAGCAGTAGTCTGCTTTTCGTATGATCAAATAATAATATCGCAACACCAGGGAGAATTAATGGCCGACTCCCAACTAATGCTCTTATTTGTTGAATATAGTCCATAGTACCTCCTAAAGAATTGAAATCAAACAAAAAGCCTCTCGATCTCTCGAAAAGGCTTTTTATGCGGTGGCAAACGCCCAAACCCAGAAGGCTACACCCCAGATAGCACAAAGAACTAATAAAATAATAAGAAGGCGAATATTTTTATTTCTCATGGTTGTCCATCTCCTCATGTTCAACCGTTTTTTCTTTTCTCTTTAACATATACAAGAAAAACCCAAATAAACCAAACACTACAAAAAATAGCCCTGTTGACATATAAACTAGAATCGAACCTATATCCATATTTTGTCCACCTTTCTAATTCCGTACTACCCGCTGTATGATAAATAGATGGATAATACTCCAATGACCATCATTGTTACAAAAGGCAGAACAAAGGCCAGGAAAATAACAGCGGATTCTGTTTTATGCTGTTTAATTTTAGATAACAAGAAGCCATTCTCCTTTCACTTTATCAATCACTCAAATAATAGTATAACGAAACTTCACTTCATTTCCGTCCATTTTTCTTGAACGTTTCCGTACAATTCTACCATACAGAGCGATTAATCGTGGCAGGCGTGATGGATCGCCTGGTGAAGCAGTGCCATCACATGCTGATCATCAGGAGAATAAAAAATACTCGTGCCGGCTCTTCTAAACTTTACTAAGCGTAAGTTCTTCAAAAAACGAAGCTGATGAGAAACAGTCGATTGAGAAAGATGCAGAGCATCCGCTATTTCACTTACAGCACATTCCCGATCTGCCAACAAGTTTAATATCCGAATCCTCGTTGGATCTCCCAGAGCTTTAAAAGTTTGCGAAACAATAAAAAGTGTTTCTTCATCTAGATCCAATTGTTCTTTTGCCACATCCTGCCCTTGATTATCCAAAACAATCCCCTCTCCCTCATTACATGAACAAACATTCATATATGATTCTGTTGTCATTGTATGAAAGACCTTTCACTATTGTCAACTTAAATTAGAGTGCCTGTCACGATTCCTTCACACAAAATGTAGAACCCGCCTTGAGTTAATGGTAAATCCTTTTTACAATAGAGTAAGAAGAAAAAGTAAAGGCTTTCTTATTGTTAGATAGGATGCAAGTAGATGATATGGTATGATGAAAACGGTCAACATTTACTGTCAGGCATTATGATCATAGATGGAGGTGTTCCTAATGTGGGAACAATTATCGAGCACATTTTCGTTTAGTGCTTTATGGAGTCCTGGAATTATGGTAGCTGCAATCGTTATTGCTGGATTCTACTTACTTCTAACAGGACCTTGGAAAAATAGCTTTAAAGACTCAGCACCGATTCCTCTTTACAAAAAGATCTTTTTCTTAATCGGGGTTTTCTTATTTTATCTCGGACTTGGCGGTCCACTATCACTTATGGGGCATTTATTACTCAGCATCCATATGACTGAGATGGCGCTCGTTTATTTAGTCGCTCCACCACTCATGATAGTAGGTACCCCAGCATGGTTACTACGTCCACTTCTAAATATCAAAGTGATTCGTAAAATTTTTAAATTTTTCACATTCCCTATTATTTCATTGCTTTTATTTAACGGGTTATTTTCTTTCTATCATATCCCAGAAATCTTTGATTACTTAATGGTGCACTATACGGCTCAAAATTTCTATAAAGCCGCTCTAATCCTGACAGCCTTTGCTATGTGGTGGCCACTTGTTTGTCCAATACCAGAATACGATACGTTATCAGGTGTTAAGAAACTTGGGTACATTTTTGCTGATGGTGTGCTGCTTACCCCAGCATGTGCTCTCATTATTTTCGCAACGACTCCACTATACGCTACCTATACCGATCCAACGGTATGGGCTAACGCAATGGGATATTGCGTACCAACCGGCACGACCGTTTCACCTGAACTATTTGACCAATTCAAGCCACTTGGCATAATGGAAGACCAACAGCTAGGCGGCATCATCATGAAAATCATTCAAGAACTCTCATACGGCACCGCACTAGGCTACATCTTCTTCCAATGGGCAAGAAGAGAACGAGAAAAAGACGCCGAAGAACTACAATCACCAGAATTCCGAATCAGTGAGATTTAATACGAAAAGCGGAAGTGGGCGGTTAGGGTCGACAAGCGCTGGAAGCCCATAAAAAGAACACGGTCTCTGTGTTCATTTTATGGGATGAAGCGATCGAGACCCTGCCCACTGCAGCTAGACACCGAAAAGCGGAGCGGGCCCGCCTAAATCCGCAGGATGTTGGAGCCCATGAGATTGAGACGCTCTTTGTCTCATTCGATTGGGCGAAACAGCCGGAGGATTTGGCCCGCGCAGCTAGACACCGAAAAGCGGAAGTGGGCGGTTAGACACGGCAGGCACTGGAGCCTTTTCATTTGAACACGGTTTTTGTGTTCGGATGAAAAGGTGAAGTGACCGAGTGTCTGCCCACTGCAGCTAGACATGAAAAGCGGAAGCGCCCGTTTAGCCTCGACAAGCGCTGGAGCCCTGTAAAAAGAACACGGTCTTTGTGTTCATTTTACAGGGTGAAGCGATCGAGAGGCTGGGCGCTGCAGCTAGACACCGAAAAGCGGAAGTGGGCGGTTAGACACGGCAGGCACTGGAGCCTTTTCATTTGAACACGGTCTTTGTGTTCGGATGAAAAGGTGAAGTGACCGAGTGTCTGCCCACTGCAGCTAGACACCGAAAACCAGAACGACCCGTTCAAAAAAGCCATGAAGCACTTTGCTTCATGGCTTTTGTTATTGCATACTCTTCCGTCTTAACAATTGACGTAATCCGCCCCCAATTACTACCCCAATAACAATACCTATAATAGCAACAAAGGTCGGTGGAATAACAAAAGGCTCTGTTCTTAAATTCGATACAATCACAGCCACCGTAGAAAAATACGCGCCACATACAAAGGGTAAAGACAGGTAATCACCTGGTAGTTTCCCTGCTTTTTCGATAGCGCCTAGATAGCTTTCATAAATCGCAAACATGTAAACACAAGGATAAAACATAGCCCATTCATAATTTGTAACTGAAATTGCCTGGACGGACTTACCTTGAAAACTATAGAGAATATTCATATTAAGATTTGCATTCACATTGATCAAAAACTCAAGCCCAATAAAAAAAGCACCTCTTATGTAATTCTTATTAATGATTTGTCCAAACCCGGGAAAGGCAATACTCCACAAGAGAACTTCAATTGGATTTACTTTTCTGTTCATCCCATCACCAGCTTCTTATTGTCTCAGCTACATTTTTACCTTTTCCATATTACTGGTATTTCATCCAACTCTCATGGAATTATTTTCAGAAGTAGCACCCTTCTTTTTGATCCATACTACGGATATAAGAAAAAGAAGGGAGAATTGACTATGTTAACAACGAACCAACTTCGTTCATATAAGAAAATGATTCAAGAACGCATCCTGACTCTTAGTGATGAATTAGATGAAAACGATGAATTTGGTGTTTCTCAATCTTTTGCTCAACATTCTACAGGTGAACTATCCAATTACGATAATCACCCTGGCGATACGGCGACAGAATTATATGAACGCGAGAAAGATCTATCACTAAATGAACATGCAAAAACAGAATTAGCAGAACTGACAAAGGCCCTTGAACGAATTGGAAATGGAAAATACGCCATATGTGAAGTTTGTGGAAATGATATTTCAACAGAAAGACTCGCTGTCCTTCCAACAGCTTCAACATGTGTAGAACATAGTCCATCACAAAAGACATCAGACAAAAGACCAGCAGAAGAAGGTGTACTTGGCAATTCCTACGTGGAACATGTAAACGACTCTAACGATGCTACCTTTTTTGACGCTGAAGATTCGTGGCAACGAGCTGCGAAGTATGGAACATCTGAAACACCTTCAGACTTTAACGCTCAGGAAATGAACTATGACAAAATGTATATTGATTCCAATGAGCCTGTCGGGTATGTCGAGGAAATCGAATCATTTTTATCAGCCGATCTAGATGGCAAACCATCTGGAGTTATTCCAAATCAACGTCATGAACGTTATGAAGACTTACTAGATGATCATGACCAGAAGGCAAGTCAGGGTACAATCGAAGATAGTGACCTCATCTAAATAAGACAGCCCGAAAAACGGGCTGTCTTATTACATTTCTTCTGGTGCCTGTAGTCCTAACAATCGCAAGCCTTCTTGTAAAACAATGGATACGGCTGACACTAGTTGCAGTCTCGCTTGTTTGTATGAAGGATCATCTAAGATACGAATCTGTCCATAGTATTTATTAAAAGAACGTGAAAGTTCAATTACAAACTTTGCGATTTGAGAAGGGTCGTATTCAGCTGCTGATCTTTCGATTACATTTGGAAAACTAAGTAGTTTTGTGACAACTGACCAGGCTTCTTCATCTTCGAGGCCTTTTATATGATCATTAGAATGAAAATCCCCTTTGCGTAGAATGGAACAGGCACGCGCATGAGTATATTGCACGTATGGACCAGTTTCCCCTTCAACACGTAGCATGTCTTCAAGTGAGAACTCTATATCATTTCGACGATCATTCTTTAAGTCATGAAACAAAACGGCCCCTACCCCAATTTGTTCAGCAATCGCGTTTTTATTTTCTAAACTAGGATTTTTGGTTTCAATGTTTACTTTTGCGAGCTCGATTGCTTCCGTCAACACTTCTTCTAGTAATACCACTTTCCCTTTTCTTGTTGACATTTTCTTTCCATCTTTCAACATCATCCCGAAGTTAATATGGTGCATTTGATCCGCCCAATCGAATCCCATTTTCTTTAATACCTCAAATAATTGTTTGAAATGTAGACTCTGTTCATTTCCTACGACATAAAGAGCCTTACTAAATCCATATGTTTCATAGCGATAAATGGCTGCAGCGAGATCACGGGTTGCATAAAGTGTGGCGCCATCTTTCTTCTTAATTAGACATGGTGGTAAGCTCTCTCCAAGTTCTACTACCATGGCTCCACGAGATTCAACTAAGAGATTTTTTTCTTCAAGTTGATCAATAACGTTTTGCATTTTATCATTATAGAACGCTTCTCCGTTTGTTGAATCAAAGGTAATCCCCATAAGCTCATAAATTCGATCAAACTCTTTAAGTGATTCTTCACGGAACCATTTCCATAATGAAACGGCTTCTGGGTTACCTTCTTCTAATTCTTTAAATGCCTTACGCCCCTCATCTTCAAGACCATTATCTGATTCCGCTTTTTCATGGAATGTAATATAGAGCTTAAGAAGTTCTTTAATCGTTTGCTCACGAACCTTTTGCTCCTCCCCCCACTTTCGGTAGGCCGTTATCAATTTTCCGAACTGAGTTCCCCAGTCCCCAAGATGATTAATGCGAATGGGGCGATAGCCGACTTTTTCAACAATTAGCGCTAGTGAATTTCCAATAACGGTTGAGCGTAAATGGCCCATTGAGAAGGGCTTCGCTATATTAGGAGAGGAAAGATCAATCGTCACTGCACCACCCTTTCCTACCTTAGAAGCCCCGTACTCACTTCCTTCACGGAGAATGCGACTTATTACTTCAGTACTGACCATTTTCTTATTAAGAAACACATTAATATAAGGTCCGACTGCTTCTACTTTTTCAAAGACTTTCTCATGAATTTCAGAAACAAGTTCCTTCGCAATTTGATGAGGAGGCATTCGTTTCACTTTGGCAAGATCGAAGCATGGGAAGGCATAGTCACCTAAAGAGTCATGCTTAGGCAGTTCAATTCGCTGCATTATATTAAGAAAGCTCACTTCTTTTTCACATGCTTCATAAAGTTGTTGTGCAAATAATTCTTTGTAATTCATACATTTCCTCCTATTTTCATATTCATTTGTCTATAAAAAAATCTCCGTCTCTATAAAAGAGACGGAGATATATTCCGCGGTACCACTCTGATTGCTCAATAAATGATTTGAGCCAACTTCACTCTATAACGGGGAGCCCGACTGCTTCTACTTTATTCAAAACAGTGTCTTGAAAGTCCGGTTCATGCCTGCTAAGGTTCCGAGCTCTCACCATCCCCGGATCGCTTTATCCGTATACAAACACTACTCTCTTTCGCATTGACGATACAATATTATTCTTATTATAGACGATTTCCGTATAAATTCAACCGATTATTTCATAAGTCTGTTTGCTGATTCAGGATATTTACTACCATCTTCAAAACCTTCCTGATAACCTTCTCGATAAATCGATGTCAAGTACATAGAGATCAGCTGTCTTACTTTTGGTTCAACGTTCACGACCTCTAAATGCTTCATACACCGATCCACTGCCAATTTCTCCTTTTGAACATTTTTAATCGTCATCGTTAGAACCACCTTCCGGATAAGTTACCCGTATTATACAACACCTTAACAATGAATTTGCACTCATTCGACAAGACTCGATCTAAACTAGGTTAAAACCATACAAAAGACCAGTAAACGACGAAAACAATCACGAGATAATAAAGACTATAGACCTATCACAAGAAATGTATAACACTTTGAAACCTATCATGTATGATTCATTTCAATTCGTATACATAACTTCTCAATTTTTATAACAACCTATACCTATCTAATTTTATTGAGGAGGGTGCATTGTGAGACGAAGCAAACGCAAATCAATTCGAAATGAGTCTTATCAAATTCCAACTGCTACTGAATCACATGATGCATACTATTCTCTTGAAGAAAACAAGGAATATATAAAATCCAAATTCCATAATACAGAAGATATCAAATTCAGAAATATTACAGTTCAGGATGTGAAATGCCTACTTGCTTATTTAGACCCATTAGTTGATGAAGAGAAACTTCAAAGAACGATTATGAAACCATTGTTTGAAACAAATCAATTAAACATCGAGGATACAGTCACATCTAAAGAATACCGACGATCAAAAAATTTAAATGAAGCTATTACAGGATTAACAAAAGGATTTGTTGTTCTACTAATAAATGGACAAGTACATTTTTATTTACTAGAAGCTTTCTCAGGAAATTCTAGAGCAATATCTGAGCCAATTAATGAGCAAGTCGTTCGTGGTTCACATGAAGGATTTGTCGAAAATATTATGCAAAACCTTCAAATGCTTCGTAGAAGAATTGAAAATCCTAACCTCGTGATTAGGTTCTTTAAAGTTGGTAAAACAACGGACACGAAAATAGCTGTTATTTACTTACAGAACTTGGTGAACCCTGACCTTATTGCGGAAGTAGAAAAAAGGGTGACAGCTATCCAAACAGATTCCATCCAGACACCAGGATATGTAGAAGAATTTATCGAGGATTCCCCTTTTTCTCCATTTCCACAAATGCTAAGTACAGAGCGTCCAGACAGGATGACCGCCCATATAATTGAAGGACGAATTGGGCTTTTAATGGAAGGTAGCCCATCAACATTAATTATGCCAGTTACATTTTTTGCATTCTATCAATCGCCTGAAGACTACAACAGCAGGTGGTATATCGGATCTATCTTAAGACTCATAAGAGTAGCCAGTTTTATCTTTGCATTAGGGTTGCCTTCCTTATACATCGCCACTGTATCTTTTCACCCAGAGGTACTACCTGCGGAGTTAATCTTAAATATTAAAAGCTCGCTTGAAAACGTTCCATTCCCACCATTATTAGAAGCTTTAATTATGCAAATTGTTCTTGAACTATTGAGAGAAGCCGCTATACGACTACCGGGTCCTATAGCCCAAACGATCGGTATTGTTGGAGGTTTAGTTATTGGAACAGCCATTGTAGAAGCTAACCTTGTATCGAATATGATGATTATTGTCGTAGCTCTAACAGCTATTTCCTCTTTTGCCGTTCCATCGTATGAAATGAGTATGTCGATCAGGCTGCTTGGTTTTCCACTCATGCTTCTTTCAGCGACATTTGGGTTTATTGGGCTCGTTTTCGGATTGTCCATTATTTTAATCCATTTATGTGGTTTAGAAACTTTCGGAACACCTTATTTCTCACCGCTTGCACCATTTCGTTTCAACGAGCTAAAAGATTCTATTATACGCCTTCCAAGATGGTTACTCGGTAGGCGACCGACGGATGTTCGTGCACAGCACGGAACACAGGAGTGGATTTCAAGAAGGTGGAAACAAAATGAAGACGAGTAGCAAAATTAATTCGGCGCAGCTTTTTTTCATCATTTTCCAAACACAAGTTGGCGTAGGAGTACTCTCGCTTCCCTCCTCCTTATATGCAGGAGCCGGAACTGATGGCTGGATTACTCTTCTTATAACTGGTTTTGCTATCCAACTCATTATTTTTATTCTCTACATGTTAAGCAATCGTTTCCCCTCCTTAACTTTGTTTGAATACGCCCCTAAAATCATTGGCAAATATGTAGCTTTCGTCGTTTCACTTCTTTACACGCTATTCGCTATTTCAACAGCGGTTATTGTACTGGAATTGTTTGAAACCACAATCAAAACGTGGATCTTATTTCGAACGCCTATGTTTGTCATCTTTTTGTTGCTGACGGTTAGCGGCACCTACCTTGCTATTGGAAGAATTAAAGTAATGGGTAGATTTTACCAGTTTGTTTCAGTTCTAATTATTCCTCTGATCATTATGGCAGCCTATACATTAAAGGATGCGGATATTCGTTATATCTTACCAATTGGTCAAAATGGCTTAGAAACAATCCTAAAAGCAACACAGCAAGGGATAGTATCCATGCTCGGTTTTGAGATCGTATTATTCATTTACCCTTACGTTCAATCAAAAGGGAAAGCAGCATTAAAGAGCTTAACACTGGCTAATGTAGCAGTGACACTGTTATATAGCTTTTTAACATTTACGACGTACGTCTTTTTTAGCCCTGCTCAGCTTGAAATGATTCCAGAACCTCTCGTGTATATGTTAAAAGGCGTTTCCTTTGTAGTTGTCGATAGAGTCGATCTGCTTTTTCTTTCAATTTGGATCGTTTCTGTTATGACTTCTTATGTATCGTATTTATATATTGCAGGAAGAGGCATTCAACATTTAACAAAAAGAAAAAAAACAACTGGACCTATTTTGACTGC
Source organism: Anaerobacillus sp. 1_MG-2023 (assembly GCF_030547345.1). Classification (NCBI taxonomy): domain Bacteria; kingdom Bacillati; phylum Bacillota; class Bacilli; order Caryophanales; family Bacillaceae; genus Anaerobacillus; species Anaerobacillus sp. 1_MG-2023. The sequence goes on from NZ_JAUORD010000006.1 coordinate 73,658, forward strand.
CGCTTTTATTGCACTGTTTTTCTCCATGTTTTCACATGATCGGTATACTGTTGAAATGATTTCTAGTTATCACGCAAAAGCAAGCTATTTTTTTGCCCTTGGTTTCCCTCTCCTGCTTTTACTCATTAGCTTTTTATTTAAGAAGAAAGAGGAATCCCAATGAAGAAAATACTTTACCAATGCTTGGTTTTAATAGGTGTTCTCTTACTTATGACTTCCTGTTGGGACCAAGAACTATTGAAAGAATCTAAGCTTATCTACGGAGCAGGATTTGATTATGAGAATGAAAATGAGATTCGATCAACTTTTGCTGTTCGGAATCTTGGCATTCCTGTTAGCCAAGGAGGTGTTTATTCCAATCGAGTTATTTCTATTGCAGGGACCTCCCCTAGGGCAGTGCGAATAGAAATGGATCGAATCATTTCTAAACAAGTTACCTCCTCAAAAAATCAGCTTCTCCTTTTAGGCGAAGAGGTGGCGACTCAAAATATTGATCATATGTTTGATATTCTATACCGTGATCCAAAAAGTGCACTTGATGCGCGAGTGGGTGTAGTTGAAGGCCGCGCAGAAGACATGTTTAAGTTAGATCACGTGGGAGACACTCTTGTGACTGAGTTTATCTCCAACTTAATTAAAGGAGCGGAGAATAAAACAGAAACACCTCGAATGACTATTGAAAAAACGTTTCGCTATTCACATGACCAAGGCCAGGATTATGCTCTTCCTTATATTAGTTTCAATGACGAAGTAGGCGCACCAGAAATTGATGGACTGGCTTTATTTCACCATTCAAACTATACCGGTGTTTCCATTCCTTCATTCGATGCAACTTTGTTGCTTCTTATGGATAACTCAAAAAGTAAAAAGGCAAATATTGTTGAAAATATAGGAGAAAAACACGAAGACGGCTTCCTTACTGAAACCGTAACAATTAATATTCGTAATTCTAAGTCAGATACTACCTATTCATTTGAGAATCAAAAATTAATCAAAGCGGTTGTCAATCTTGAAGTACGAGGAAATATAGAAGAATACCCACAAAATAATCTTTTTACTGAAAAACAGGTACACGATATTGCAGATGAATTATCCACTAGATTAACAAAAAGAGCGAATGATATTCTTCACACGCTTCAAGAAGCAAACTGTGACTTCCTTGGAATTGGTCGTGATATAAATGCTTATCATCACAAAGCATGGGATGGAAAACAGTGGGACAATGACTACCAAAATATTGATCTTCAGGCAAACGTAAAGGTAAAGATTGCTGAAACAGGAATAATTAAATAGAAAGAGAATAAGCGCATGCGCTTATTCTCTTTCTATTTGTTTCATTTCTTCAATTGCTGGTTCTTTTGCACCATACCAGGAATAGGCGACTTCATAATATTCCCCTTCATCGACAAGGTTCCAGGTCATTTCATCTTCAACCAAAAGTTCAATGGCTTCTCCTTCTCCTTCAGGCTGAACAAAAACATAGAAATGATGATCTGTGCTTTCCTTTTTAATCACTTCACCATGTTCAATATGCTTTTCATGAACATAGGTATACTTTCCAATTAAAAAAAGGCTGACAAGTACGACGATACTTGCAATCGATATATTTAATGCTCTCTTTCTATTCATAGTGCCTCCGTATTGAACATGTTTAGTATTAAGTTACCACAAACATTAGTATTTTAACAAAGTTAGATTAGGATGTTTAATGATTTTTTCACACGGGTACCATTTATTATAAGAGACGATACAAGGAGGAATTACAAATGGCTAAGAATTCTCAATACCAACCAATTCATGAAAGTGGTTTCTCACTAAGTGATGCTCAAGAAGTAGCTTATGCGAAAGAATTTAAGAAAGCAGATATTGCAGGTGGAATTCGTAAGCCTAAAGTGAAAAGGGCAAAGAGCGAAAATCCTGATCTACTTAAATAATGACTTTAAGGAGCCATGCTGATTGCATGGCTCCTTATTTATGCAAGTATTTATACTTCTTCAAACCTTTTTCACAAATGCGTCGTACCCATTCTTTTTCAATTTCTGGCATAATTGATCAGCGCTAGCCTTCTCCTTATAAGCGCCGGCCTGGACGTAATACAGTGACTGTGGAAGCGCACCTTTTACATACCGCACGGCCGCAAGCACAGCTTCCTCAGCAAGCTGCAGGCGATAGGAGCGAGCCTTTAATTTATTTACATCCGATGAAGAATCCAAAAAGCCGTATTCAATTATTACTGTCTCTACATCCCCAGTTAAGCGGTGCATATAATAGTAATCTTTTCTATCCGCTCCTTCTCTAGAGAAAACTCTTCGCACTCCCATCCCCGCTTTTTTCAAAGCTTCTGCTATACTGCCTGCCAAATCACTCTTTGCGTAAATTGAATGAATAACTTCAGCTCCACTTCCTCCTCCCGCATTATAATGGTTACTCAAACAAATCAAAGCACCTGACCCTTTAACAAGTGCAGAACGCTTTTCAGAAGATAGATTAATATCATTTGTTCTTGTGATAGCACAAGGTATACCAAGACTTTTCAAAAACTCATATTGATGAAGCGCTACTTCCATAGTCCAATCCTTCTCTTTCACGCCATTTGCCACCGCTCCTGGATCATTCCCGCCATGCCCTGCATCAATGATAATCACCTTTCATTCCCCCTCTATTCCTTTTTCGTATCGATTATTCTCGATACCAATCGCTGCCTCCTTATGCTATATATCGAATTTGAAAAGATAAAAGGGGCATTAACAGATGATTTTTACAAATTCTGCAACCTTTCTTTTGATCCCTCGTCTTAATAGGAAAGGTCTTAGTTTCAATTGCTATTCAGTGCCAATCCTAAATGACCTTCGAAGGATGATGATATGAACGATAATTCCCATCTTAAACTTCATGCAGATTTCTCTACCTATTCAACACTGCAAAAAACAGAGTTAGTCGAAGAATTAATGGATCAATACGGCGAAGCTCTGCTAAGACTCGCTTATACTTATGTAAAGGACTGGGGGAAAGCAGAAGATATCATACAAGAGGTTTTTCTGACTTGCTTTTTAAAGATAAATACTTTTCGAGGAGAAGCTTCTCTAAAGAACTGGCTTTATCGCATTGCGATTAACCGTTGTCATGACTATGTACGAAGCTGGTCTTTTAAAAACATCATTCCAAGTAACATAATCTTAAATTTCATTAAGAATCATCAGCCTTCCCCAGAACTTATTGTGATAACAAAAGAAGAATCTTATATGTTACGCCAAACGATTTTACAACTCCCATTAAAATATCGTGAAACATTTATTCTCTACTATTATGAAGATTTATCCATTAGAGACATTAGTTCACTCCTTGACACAAAAGAGGCAACTATAAAATCCAGATTGCACCGAGCTCGTCGCCTTCTTGAATCAAGACTGAATAATGAAAGTGAGTGAATGAAAAATGAACCAAAATAGATTAAAAGAAAAAGTGAAAGAATCTTTATTCATTAAAGAGCAATTAACGGAAAGAAAAAAAGAAAGAATCATGGAAAATATCCTTATTGCTCATTACGCTGACCATAAGAAGAAACGAAGCACCTTTCTAGAAATGGTTGGATTTGCGGTCTGTTTGGCACTACTTATGACAGTTACTCTCACAGTCATTGATAGTGATTTGGATCCTCCTATAAAAGAAGCTTCTAACCAGTTACAAGAGGCCCCATACGTAAGTGCAGCTTATATGAAGCGGGCATCAGAAATTGCTCAACGTGACCTAGATATTCTCGATGTAACCTATTTCTCAATGGATAAAACGATTTATCTGGATATCATGGTGTCAGACAGTTTTTCAAATAAAAAAATGAAGGAATTAACAATACAATATTTGGAGGTGTTATCTCATTTATATCAATCGAAAAATGATCAGCTGGGGGAAATATGGGATTATTATCATTTAGAAATTACGATTAAACCAAACAGCGATTACCCTTCTTTAGCCTTTATGGATGAAGAAGATAATACTTTTTTTCTTAAAGGTTCTAAGAGGATAAAGGAAGCAAGTATGAGTTGGTCCTCTCCATCTAATTAACTAACCTGTATGAATTTTTATCCGCTACCCGAAGATCATAGTAACGTTGTAAAACAAACATAAAAGAAAAAGCACAATTTTGGATTGTGCTTTTTCTTATCTACTTGCCGTTTTCCTCTCCATCATTTCACCATGATTATGTACAAAAGAAAAGGAACTTGAATCGATCTCTGTCTTTGTATCAGGAAGTTCAACATTCTTCATCCTTCTACTATACGACTGCTTATCTACCACTTGCTTGAAGCCTTCTAAAACAAAATTCACAGCCAGTATGACAAGAACAAAAAATAGGATGGGAATCAACGGAATCCATGTTTCATATGAAAGGAATCTAAAGGTGGATCCAATTAACCCTGACCATTCTCCAGAAACCGAGCGATATTCATCACCTAACATAGGGTCTGGATTAAAGAAAGTTCCACCAAAAAACAACTTCAACAATCCAAGATGTAGCAAAAGAATCAGAACGTTAACAATTTGCTGAAGAAAAATAATCATCATTCGTGGTCCTAAGTGCGGTAGTACATGCTTTGCCAGAATATGCCTTCTAGAGCCTCCTAACGTTCGTGCTCCTTCAATAAATTCTCTACGCCAAATGGCGTTCGTCTCATTTGAAATAAGAATCGTCGTTGTAGGAATAGCGACCGCTGTCAAGATGATCACTTCAAAAACGATGCGTTCAGTGAAAGAGAATGAAAACGTTCCTTCCATCCCGTTTTCCATTAATACTCCATGAAGAATAAAGTAACATAATAACGAAATAGGGATATACTGCATCGCATCCACCACTCCAGCTGTGCTTCTAAGCGTTCGTCGAAAATAAGTCCCTCCAATTACACCTGCAACAAATGATAACGCCATTCTCATTGAAGCAACAAGAAAGGCAATTCCAATTGTATATTTTGCACCAATGATAATTTGCTCAAACAAATGATAGCCGAACTTATCTGTACCAAATGGAAGAACTTGTACAGGGGAAAGAGGCGATCGATCAATTAAATTCCCATCGTCGTCATAAAGCATAAACGTTTGAGGAATGTCATCATTGTAAACGAGCGAATAAAACATACTGCTACCTAGTAAGAGAACGATAATGATCATTCCGAACATAAACATTGGATTTCGCAACGCATTTTTCAACATCCTTCTTCCCTCACTTCCGAACTATAGTAACGCTTCTTCTTTTGAAACTCGCTCAGCTACAAACTGGTAAAGTGTCAGCGCCAAGAAGATAGGGATAAAAAGACATAAAGCGCCTACCGTGAAAATTTCTGGCGTAGGATGTTCATACATAAAGCGGATTAATCCGTTCAAATTGAAGACGAATTCCATAATAAATAAATTAGATAACGTAAACCAGACAATGGAGCGCGAATGGAAATAAATCGATAAGATCGCATTCCGAAAAACATGGACAAGAAAAATGGCAGTTGATTGCACACCTTTCGTTTGCGCAAGCTCAACATAAGGCTTTTCATATTCCTCTTCGAACACTTGCATCATAATTCGGTAGAATAGGAAAGCTGGTAATATAGATAGCACTAATATAGGCATCGTATAAATTCGTTCATATGCTGCAATATCCATTAACAAAATATCGGTTTTTTTATAAAACCAGATGATTCCAATTTGAACAATTACGAGAATAAATACATCTGGAAAAGATTCAGTTAGAACGGCAAATCGTTTAAACCATTTTCGCATAGGGGGCGTAAATCTGTAGGTAACGTATGTAAAAACAAATCCTACAACAAACGAAAGACATAAGGCACTGAATAAAATGACTATGGAATATGTCGCATAATCAAAGACCTCTGGGAACAATTGATAATTCGCATTCCCAGAGCGAAACGTTATATCTTGATAGTGGATCAACTCATCTAATGTCTTAACTAATCTCTTCAAATATCCAGAAAAATCAAGCTTCATACCATTGAATAACCCCGGTAACGCCCCTAGTAACAGCACACCAATAAAAGCAGTAATAAACTTAAGGCCAGTTCGAACAGCCTTATTCTCCATACGTTATCCCCCTTATGAATTCAATTTTCTTTAATAGCTGATCGTGTAGATACCTTGATTTAACATAGTCTATTTTAAAGACGGAGCAAACAAGTAAAAGTTTCAAATAGACTATAAAGAATCATTTTTTATTACATGTGATGAAACTCCCCCCTCCCGAATACGCTGTTAACAGCGCACTTTCGAAAGGAGGCCTCCCTTAAACATGTCTACCTCACTTGAGATAATCCGGAAAACAGAAGGCATTAAACGTCTTGATCTGTATATAAGAGAGTTGATTCAGCATGATACAAAATTAGCCATTACACGCCTCAATGACGAGGACCTTACTTATCCCACTCTCTATGTCTTATCAAAGGTTATTCGCGAGCATAATCTCACAAAGAACTTATCAGATCGGAATAAAGTAGCTTTGTCCATCCAAAGAGATATTCTAGCTACAGAACGCACACCAGCAACTCCTTTTCCATATTCAGTCTGCGATCTTCCACAGTTCATTCACTCTGTACTCAGATGGATGGTCGAAACTGGGAAAGAGGATAAACTAAATGCTCGCTATCGACTTGTTATTGACCGCGCTGCTGGGCTATTGACAACCATCTATCAAAACCCGGAAGACCTCTCCCTTGTTTCAGACCTATTATTCAAGAGAAACAGCGAAGGCCACTCTACACATTACTTAACATGGTCTTATTTTTCTTCACGAAACATGTCTAGTCTCCTCCCTATTGGTGAAAAGTTATTATCTTCTCGTGAAGAAGAAGTTGAGTTTGCAAGAGAACTGCTTCATTTCATTTCCGGTTTAGAAGAAAGCTCTGATCAGTATGCCTATTTTAGGGGTTGGTATGAAGAGAACCTCCCATACCTTCTTCATAATGAAAATAGCTATGAATTAACAGCTCAACTTTCACCTTATATTATCGATCACTACACAAAATACCTTGAACATCATTCAAACACTTCATCGGAATACCATCGAGATAAAGGATTTCATACGTTAACCGAAAATGAAAAAGAAGATCTTGCCAACTTCTCCTATCAAATGAGAAAAAGATCTCGAAACAAATGGAAGGAGTGGATCAATCGACCTCTCGATGCCCAACTGACGCTCATTGAGGAGGTTCAGCATGATTACTATAGGAGGTAATGGTATAAGTAAAGAGGAAGCTTTCAATGCTGGCATTGTAAGACCTCTTGAACAAACGATACTTCAAGTCATGTATGCAAGTCCCTATACGTATTCCTATCGCTCGATGGATGCCTTATTATTTGAAATTCGATTTAGAGTAGCCATCACTGACAGTTCACGTGAACTTTACTATAGCGGTGTTCAATTTGCAGACTTTTATCGTTCACGATGTAACCCTGTTTTCTGGAACCTCCTCCCAGATGGTGCCTTTCAATTAAAGATGGGCGTTCCGGCATCTGAAGCAATACTCGATATTTACCGAAATGGGAGACTATATGCGTTTGAATGCGCCACCGCTATGATTATTATTCTCTATCACGCAGCAGTCAAAATGCTCCCTCCAGCACAGTTTAATCGACTATTTTCAAACATACGGCTTTGGGGATGGAAGTACGACCAGGATTTGCAAATTGTTCACAACATCCCTCCTGACTACCTTCCTGGGGACATTCGATATGTAAAAAACCCTGACGTGAATCCTCTTACGCCAGAATGGCAAGGTGAGAATGTTGTAGATTTAGGGGATGGTACTTTTTTTGGACACGGTTTAGGCTTTCGAACCATTGAAGGTATGATTGAAGCCCTTGCATTAAGAAGACGGCCGGGCGCGACGCGGATGCCTTATTTAATGCTTCCTGCTACTAGACCTGGTTTTTCGTACTTGTATCAATTCTCATCCAATAGAAAGGAAGGAACAACGCCTATTATGCTGTTCGATGACACCTTACAGCGATCAACAATGTCAATTGATGAATATGAAGAAAATCATGAAGAATTTCTAAAAAACTTTATAACGATCCGAATTGGAAATAGTTCTTGAATAAAATCAGGCTACCTCTCGGGTCATAAGCCCTCCACCCCGTTTTCACATATGCATATGGTAGAGTAACGGGTGGTGAACGCATTGAAAGAATTCCCTGAAATTCAAACTGAACGCCTTGTTTTAACAGCACTTAAAGAAGAAGATCGTAGTTCACTTTTTTCCATATTCGCAGATCCACTTGTCACCTATTATGATGGTGGAAAAGTTATGAAAACCTCTACACAGGCCCTTCACTATATACGTGCTTTCAAAGATACCACATCGATATCTTTGACCAATACAATACGTTGGGGTGTACGGTTGAAGCCCTCAAACAAATTAATTGGTACGGCAGGTTTTCAAAACTGGGATCGCACCTCTGCTAAAGCAGAAATTGGTGCCATTCTGTCTCGAAATTACTGGAACGGTGGTTATGGAGCCGAAGCAGCAAAAGCCGTTATAGAATACGGTTTTGAACAAATGAAACTTCACAAAATTTATGCGCAAACAATAGAAGACAACCGTGCCGCTGTTAAGCGTTTAGATGAGCTTGGTTTTCATAAAGAAGGACGCTTTATAGATCACGTCTATTTAAGAAATCAGTATTATCATGTGCTCGTTTATTCTCTGTTCCAATAAGATTTAATAGATAATTTCCTTACTTCCGCTCACACTCCTTAAATGTGCAAAAAAAACGCTTCTTCAGATAAACCTGAAGAAGCGTTTCTTTATACTTGTTTACTAGGCGGTGGAGACATAAATGCGGCAATTGTACCGAGAATTGGAAAGATAAGTATAATCAATAAGATTTCTGTATACCCTCCAAAAACGTCAAAAGCAATACCAAATGGAAGTGGCCCAAAAGCAGAGCCTATGACCATCGTCGTTGTCGCAATTCCTTTAATACTCCCTAGATGCTCCCTACCAAAATAATTCGGCCATATAATGTTTAATGTAATCCGTTCAATCCCTCCAATCATTCCCCAAAGAACGGCAAACACAATAGCAAGTAAATAAGTATGCACTTGAGTTAACAATAAGATAAATACCATTTGGCCAATAAACGATAAACCAAGAACAATATGAACGTTCACGCGCTCGAGAATAAATCCTGAAGCCATTGTGACAGGAAATCCAACAATCGCCATAATACTCAATATGATGGCAGCTGTACTTCCTGGTACACCTTGCTCACCTAGAATAGAAAATAAGTGAAAAGTTAAACCGGTATTGACAAGTGCAGGAATACTAACGCAAAAAAGAATAAACCAAAATGCTCTCGTTCTCATCGCTTCTTTCACAGTCCAATTCGTTTCGAAGCCCTCTTCTTGCTCCTCTTCCTCCATTTTCTCTTCTCGACGTTGTGCGAGTCTTTTCTTCGATATGGCATTATCAGGAAGAAGTCCGATGTCTTCAGGTTTATTTTTAACAATAAAAAAGACAACAGGTAGAAAAATAACAATGAGTGCGAGTCCAAGTATTCTCCAGGCACTTTCCCATCCAAACGTTGTAATTAGCCATGTATTAAGTGGAGGAAAAGAAGCTGAGCTTAAAAAACCACCAATAGCCATAAAGCTAAGTGCTCGCCCACGCTTTACTACAAACCACTGAGGCACAAGTGTATTCGGAATTAACGTCATTGAACCTTGTCCGAATAAACGAAGCATAAAAAAACCAATAAAAAGCATGACAGGTCCAATAACAAAGCTATTCCAAAAACATGCAACTGCCAGCAATCCCCCCATCATGAGCATCATTCGCCGCTGTCCATGTTTATCTACTAATCTCCCTACAACAAATAACAAAAGTCCAGCCGCCAGCGTAGCAGAAGAATATATGCCTGATACAAGCGATCGTCCCCAGCCAAAATCTTGAATGTAATAGTCAATGAACACAGATACGGCGTAAGTTTGACCTGGTCCTGAAAAAAAGACGCCAATGGCTGCTGCCATTACAATATACCATCCATAAAAAAAGGATGAGTTTTGCTGCTTCGAAAATAACTGCATCCAATAACTCCTCTCAAGCTGTCATTAAATAACATTCTATCGAAGATAAGCTAAATACTAAAACACTTTGCTTTGTCATCCATATATCGTTATTTTAATTCATTCCTACCGCCTCTAAATAGATTATTCTATTTCTTTTTGTAATCTTGCTGTAACCTTTTAAGTAGATACATCGTTTTAATAAATAGAAGAAGGAGGGCTGAAGAATGGATAAGACATTTGAATGTTTATATGATCGCTACCACACGAACTTATTTCAATTTATATTCTACATGGTAAAAAATAGAGCAATTGCGGAAGAGTTAGTGCAAGAAGTTTATATTAACGTCCTACGGTCTTATCACAAGTATGAAGAACGGAGCAATGAGAAAACATGGTTGTTTGCCATTGCACGAAATATAGCCATTGATTATTTACGTACACACAATCGAAGAACCTCAAGATGGCTTAGTAAATTCGATTTTAACAAACAGCAACCAACCGATGAATCTCCACTTCCGGAAGAAATTCTACTTCAAAAAGAAGAAGTGCAAACCATTTATAAATGTTTAAGCGAATGCACACTTGATCAGCAACAGGTGCTAATTCTTCGTTACATTCAAGAGCTGTCGATAAATGAAACAGCCGAAATATTAAATTGGAGTGTTAGTAAAGTGAAAACAACTCAGCATCGGGCTATTAAAGCGCTACGCAATCTAGTAGATGATCCATCCAAAAACCAACTAAAGGGGGTATTATGATGAGTGATCGAACAAAATCCCTTCTTTCTCAACTACCTGAAGTCAAAGATCATAGAAGCAAAGAATCGATTTATCACAACATCGAGAAAAAAAAGAATGAACAATCACAAAGGCATCGAATAAAGAAGAAAACGCCATGGGTCATTCCCAGTATTGCCGCTATTGCCGTTCTATTCTTGGCCGTTCTAATTACGCCTGGTCTCTTCAATCAAAATGATAACTCTACTAATATGGCCATTACACAATCAGACTCTAACAATTCAGATACAGCGAATCCTTCAGTCGCAGGAAATGATTCAAAATCTGAAAGCGCAACATTAGCACCTACTGACGAGAAATCTGATCAAACGAGTGATGCTGTGAAGGAGGAGACGCCAACACTCACAAAAGAACCAACTGCTTTTGACAGCTACATGCCAGCATTTCAGCAGTCTGAAGGAGCAAACCTTGTTGTTTCTTTCCCAGATCCTGAAAGCTTACTTCTCGTTCCGCTTTCATTTACTTTAGATGAAAACAAAAGCATACAAGAAAACTTAGAAGAAATTTTATCTACTTTTGATGCTTCGGAATTTGGCCTTGAGCGTTCACCAATGGCTGATGCAACGATAGAATTGATTGATACTGATGGAACCAAAACACTTACAGTTAGCTTTAAAGAGCCTGGTGATAGCCTTTCATCGACGGAATCAATTATGATCAACGATAGTGTTCAACAGTTAGCGAAAAGTCTTGGTGCCGATCAAATCAATTGGCAAACGAATGGAGAGGAAGACTACACTCTCGGAAATTTTGGTTCGGCTGACACGACAGTGAATCAAAAACCTTCTCCATATTACCTATATGAATCAAGTTCTGAATCACGTTTTCTCGTAAAAGGACCAGTCCTTTCAGGTGAAGAAGGCGCTGAACTCGATGTCGCTCTCTCCCTTATGAAAGATGGGGATTCTAACGTGCCCTATTATATGCCAGCGATCCCTTCTAACGTAGACATCTATTCATTCGACGGAGATGGGGCTGAAGCAACAATTGCCTTTACGGAAGATAGTGTATTTCAATCAGAAGAGGAAGCAATGCAAACAATTGAAGCTTTAATGCTTACTGCATCTCAATATAACTATCAGAAGATTCGTTTTGAAAATACTGGATTTGATCAAATCGGTGGATATTCACTTGATCAACCCCTGACCATTCCTTCTTCTCCCAACGCTATTTCGAGATAAGATGAAATGAAAAAACACCCGGCAATTTATGCCGGGTGTTTCATTTATCTAGTAATCTCTTCCACTATATCTGCAGAAGACATATCCGTTTGAAGTTCATATTCACCTGGTTGAACGGCCATTTCCTTGTCCATATCTCGAAGCGATTTAATAAAAGCATCCGATTTCTTTACTAGCTTCTTATCTTCTAGACTTTGAGCAACTTCCTGACTAGTCATTCCTTCCTTAATAGTGAAGGTGATTTTCTCAGGTTGAGAGACTTCTTCCTTCTCGATCTTTTCTTTTGGATCCTGCTTTTCACTCGCTTGTTGATTTTGAGTCGCTTCTTTTTCTTTTAAAGAATCATACTCTTTCTTTTTAACCATAACCATGCCCTTTTCTTCTAAATGCTGTTCAACGGCAGATTCAGTTAGCTTATTGCCTTCCTCTGCTTTTGCTGGAGAAAACAAAAAGTAATATGCCGTTAACAAAATCGCAGCGAATAAAAGACCAGCCCCAATTCCTTTTGCTTCTTGCTTACTCATTAGGACCACCACTTACAGACTTAGTTTTACTTTCTAGCATTTCAGTACGTTTCTTAACCGTTTTCAACTCTTTCATTAAGTTGATATAAACATCATCAACTTGACCTTTCACTTCTTTAGCGTAGTCCTTAACAAAATACGAGTAAATAAAGAAACCAAGTGAAGCGGCAAGTAAAACAAAAATAATCGTTAACATTGCTTTTCCCCCTATTAAATGTTTGGCATTCTCTCTATGTATTGCACTTATTATCATCCAACTAAATTCTTTCGCGTCGATCTGTAGGTTTTTGTCGGATGTGATTCTAAGTTCCATCATTCCGAAATAGAAAATCACAAAAAAACTAGAAAAAACCGACATAAATCGACCTTTTCTAGTTTACCTATGTTTGATTCAATTGACAATAGTCCTTTAATGGAAAAACGCCATTTCACTTATTTTTCATTCATCAATTGAATGAAATGATATAGTATCCTTGCCGTCATCCCCCAAATGACATAGTCACGATAATAGTAAAAGAACTCCGGCATACTTGAAGATGACCAATTATATTCTTCACCGTTCGGAATAAGATGAAACGGAAATCCTTCATCTGGCTGTACATGTACGCGTATATCATGTCGCTCTGGTGGGTAATTCATAAAATGAGATAAAGGAACAGTAAACACTTCCTCTACTTCATCTGGATTAGGTGATAATTCAGAGTCTGATTGGATCATTCCCGCAAACGGGTATACGATAGATTGGAATGATGTAACTAGGAAATCAAGTTCCCCCATTACAGTAACTTCTCTTTCTAAAACCCCGAGCTCTTCACAAGTTTCTCTTACTGCTGCATTTTTCGGGTTTTTGTCGTGCTGATCTACTTTACCACCCGGAAAACAAACCTCTCCCGGCTGTCTTCTTAACGACCGTGCTCGTACTTCAAATAATACATGTAGCTCTCCATTCCGTTCTATTAAAGGCAAGAGAACGGCAAATTTATAAAAGCGCTCATTTCCAAGGACTTCTGCACTTCTGCCATTTATCCTAGCTTGAATATCTACTAAAGATGGCTTCATTCTATCGAACTCCTTCTGTAGAACTTATCTCACTCTATTATATGGCATTTATAACGGTATATCTTCCACTTTGTCTCTGAAGATTGAAATAAGGTTCTAAGTTCATTCCATTAAATTGTAACTTTCTAGGATGTCACCTCGTCTAATAAACAAAGGAGTGATGGGATGCTTAAATATGTAATGATAGGAACAATGGTACTCCTTACTTTGACGGGATGTGGAGAGGAGAACGCAACTATGAATACAAATAACGATACAAGTGAGGAAGTATCCGGTTCTTCGGGTATAGTAGCTGGATCTCTTGAACCTACCCTTCAGCTTGAAACAACGGAAAACGGAGCGGCAACTTTCTTATATCGTATTCAAAACCAAACAGAGAGAGTCCAATCTATCCACTTTCCAAGTAGTCAAAAGTATGACTATACACTTTCGAATGAGCAAGGAGAAGTAATTAAAACCTATTCCGCTACTAAAAGTTTTTTGAAAGAAGAAGAGAACACTACATTAAAACAAGCTGAATCACTCGAGTACTCCATTATTGTAGATGAACTTACACCAGGATCCTATACACTAGAAGTTTGGCTAGCAACAGATGGAGATGGCCAGTTCAAACAATCCATTGATTTTACAATCGATTAAAACAAAACGAGCTGGCGCCTTTTATGAGGTTCCAGCTCGTTCTTTCTTCCTCATTCATCAGTTCTCATTTCCAAACATCATCAAGATATTGCTTCGACAACGTTTGATAGTAAGCAGCTTGAACAGAGAGTGCGGCAGATATAAGTAGTTTCTCAATATCTTTTTTTTGATTTTCCGTTACTTCATGGAAAACATTAGACAACTCAATTGACTTCTTTTTAAACTCTTCCTTTGAAGGTTTTATTTTCGTATGAATCACTTCAAAAAGCTGCGAGTACGCAGTATAAAAGATTAATGGATCGATTAAGTCATCATTTCGATCCGCCGGGTTATTAAAAGCAAATTTCAATAGAAGGCGGATGCTTTCAAAATCGTGCGTATTCTTTAAGTCTTCTACAATAAATAAAATTGCCGCTTGTTCTATTGCGTATTTCTTACCTAATTGTGGTGGACCAATCCATTCTTTAATATCTCTTTTCACCCAATTTTGAACAGCAGTGGATCGGAAACTTGCATACTCTAGCTGATTACCAAGCGTCACAATTTCATTAATAGATAAGCCGAAAGCACCTTCAGTCACTTTCAATAACTTATCAAAAATAGCTGGTATTTCTGTTCTTCCTTTTCCGGACCTTTTCATCGCTCTCAATAAAATTTCATCTGGCTTTTCCTCTGCGCGAATCGTTTGAAGAATATTTCCCATTTCAGTTCTAGTTAAATAAAAGTCTCTCATCTTCCACCTCTACATTTAAGGTCATTTGAACTTATCGTATAGTTTCTTTATGGAAATTTCAAGAAGGGTACACATAAATGAGATATTTGGGCTCAAAATTGCACTTGTGTTAGTAACTGATTCATATCTAGGTGAATATCCTGTGTTGTGTAAAGGAGGAATCGCTTATGAACATGTACGGGAACCAAATGAATCAGAACGTTCAAGGTGCGATGCAGGGACATTCTCCGAATCAGGCAGTTCAAGGAGCCATGCAGGGTAATCAAATGCCTCACCATGCAAATATGCAAAACAACGCCGTTCAAGGGGCAATGTTTGGAGAAGAAAAACAGCTTATGGGTGATATGAAACAGTTATGCAAAAGGTATAACACCTATCATGCTAAAGTAAGAATGCAGGATGGAATGGAGTATGAAGGAATTATTATGGACTCAGATGATGAACACATGGGTATCATGATCCCTCAAGAAGTAGAAGAAAGCGAAGGTCAAGATACGGATAGACAATATGGCCGCTATCGCTATCGCAGATTCGGGCGCTTTTTCTTTCCTTTAGCTGGAATTGCAGCTCTTAGTCTCATTCCTTACTATCGCCCCTATTATCCCTACGGCTATCCGCCATATTACTATTAAGAAAAAAAGGAAGCCAAACGGCTTCCTTTTTTCTATGAATATTTCAAAAAACACTACCTCATACTTAATGAAATTTTCCCGAATTGGGAACTATCACTCAAATGAGCAAAAGCCTTTTGAATATCGTCAAAAGAATAGACTTCATCCATAATTGGCTTGATAGAATGTTCATTTACGAAAGATACCATCTTTAGGAATTCCTCAGCGCTTCCCATCGTTGAGCCAAGCAAGTTATATTGGCCGTAGAAAAATGAGCGCAAGTCAAATTCAATTGTATCCCCTGTTGAAGAGCCGAAAATAACAATGGTTCCACCCTTTTTCAGTACTCCGAGAGATCGATTGAACGTAGCGGCACCAACACTTTCAATAACCAAATCAATGCTTTCATCCTCAGCTGCTTCAGTCCAATCCTCTTCATCGGCAAGAGCTCGATCCGCACCAAGTCGAAGAGCGGCCTTTCGCTTAGATTCACTTCTGGAACTAACAATCACTCTCGCACCAGCCGCTTTCGCAAACTTAAGCAAGAACGTTGCTACGCCTCCACCAATTCCAGGAATAAAAACAGTTTGTCCTCTTCGAAGTTGGCCTCTTGTAAATAATGAACGATACGCCGTTAATCCGGCCAAACCTATGACAGATGCTTCTTCAAAAGTAAGGTTTTCTGGCTTTTTCACAGCATTTTCAGCTGGAACAACGATCGTTTCAGCAAATGTACCATCACCTGGAAAACCTACAATTTGAAATCCAGCTGGAGGAACAGGAGAATTCTTTTCCCAACCAAGACCCGGGTTAATGATCACTTCATCACCTTCATAAATCTCATCAACGCCTTCACCAACTGCAACAACAACACCGGCACCGTCTGAACCAAGAATAACGTCTGGATCTTTCGGATCGTGACGATCTGGTATAAATAAATCTCTATGATTTAACCCCGCTGCCTTTAGTTTAATCTTCACTTCACCTTTGCGAGGCTCCGACTCAACAATATGATCTTTAAGCGATAGCCCTTTTTGACCTGCTTCATTGCCGTGAACAAATCCTTTCATATGTAAAAGCTCCTTTCCATATTTATAGACATTCGAAATCTAGTGCAAGGACATCTCTCATTCCAACCTCTTTCAAGTATGCGACTACTTCTTGATGCGCCGGGTGTGGACCATATGCTTCTAGCGCTTCTTTTGATTCAAACCGAACCGTTAGAGCACTTTCGAAGCCTTGACTACGATCAGTGAAGTTATTTCCTGCTTGAATATCAATGATTCCAGGAATTTTCTCCTTCACTTGAATTAATCTTCTCATGCCCTCTTCTTTCTGATCCATGGTCGTTTCTTCACTGAATTTAAATAAAACAACGTGTTCAATCACTCTATTTCCTCCTTCTTATATCAAGCCTGTCAATTCAATATGACAAGTTAAGTTAATCAAAAAAAGCGCCAGGAAACAAATGATATCCCTGGCACCTCTGCTTATAATTTTCCCCAAAAACCGTTATTTATAACCTCTTATTTACTTAGCCAAGTATACTCGTGTCCCCAGCTATCTATCGCGAGTGATTTCACAATTGAGATGTGCTCGGCTTCAACCGCATACGCATCTCCTTGTTCATAAGGATTATAATGAAATGCATATAAACGCGATGTAAATTCTTCAAATGGTAGCGAGCTTTCTCCTGAAAGCTCCCCTTTTCCCATAACAGTGGATTCAATTCCCTGCCCCCAATTCTGGGAACCATCATTATTAGGATTATAAAAATAAACGCGATACTCTCCATCGGGACTCTTTGCGATTCTTTGGATCGAAACAGCATGGAACCCAAGCATTTTTCCATGAACATTCGTAATGAAGATTCCAACAGGATTCGGATATATTAATTCGTATTCATCGTTGTATTCAGGATGATGCGTCGCATAAAACAATCTGACGAAACCAGGATAGTCTGTTACGCTGCCAGTAATCGGCTCGATAACGGTACTAAAGCCTTTTTGAACCCAATTTCCATAAAAAGCAGGGTTGACCCAGCGATGTCCATCTTCTCCTCTTAGCGCTACTCTGCTCATCATCTCACTGTATATTCGATCGAGATGTGGAACGAGCACAAGCGACACCGGGTCAAGCTCTGGGTGAAGATCAGGAGCGAGACCACCGTGAAGATCTTTCGAATGAATTTGAACACCTTCAAACACCATATCAATGTCACCATCTCTTGCAGCTCTTGGAATGATCTCAAGTAGATAGCCAGGAGCATGCTGAGCCCATAAGCTTATTCCTCTTGCCGCTTGACATGTTGGATTAAGTCCTTGACCAACACCAAGCGGCTGTCCAAGGACGCTAATGACACCTGCAAGCAAAATGCTATTAGCCGTTAACCCTTCACCTTCTCCAACTGTATTGAATAATGCGCTTCGAACTTCTGGACGTATATCTAGCTCAATCATCCGTCTTAATCCAGGCATAACAGGAGAAGCCGAAAGCACCCCTCTCTCTAATAACAATGCTAATCCATAGACGGATTGGCAAGTAGATGGAAATAGCGCAACTTTAATGAGTTGATG
This sequence comes from Anaerobacillus sp. 1_MG-2023, assembly GCF_030547345.1. NCBI lineage: Bacteria > Bacillati > Bacillota > Bacilli > Caryophanales > Bacillaceae > Anaerobacillus > Anaerobacillus sp. 1_MG-2023. The sequence goes on from NZ_JAUORD010000006.1 coordinate 91,844, forward strand.
AATAAGCTCCCCATGTTCTTCAAGATTCGCCTTTCCCTTCCCAGTTAATTGAAGTAGTACAGGTAGAAGGTGAGGTGATTTTCGACTTAAGAAGCGAGCAAGCACACTATGGTGTGGAGAACAAAGACCGGTTTTTCTCATAGAAAGACCGAGTAACTCACTTTCTCTTCGAAGCTCCTCTGTTGATAGTCCCATCAGTTGTTTACGGTATTCATTCGGCAACTGATAAGTGTGACTTAATTCAGAAGGCCCTTCAATCGAAGCCACGTATCCTTCAAGAGTAGACCGCTGCTCTTCACTGGTTTCTGACCTCAACATTTCCTTAGCCATTTTAATCATGGAAACTGTTCTTTTAACCGTAATTGGTCGTTGAGCTGTTAAACGTTCAATCTCATAGATCAGTGTTTCTGATAGAGCACTTGAAGAGAGATACTGTGATATAAATTGAAACAGCCTCTGTGTTTCAATCGTATTCTCCTTCTCCTCTATTCGGGAAGCTTCTGAAGCATTTGGGAAAAGGATATCTAGATTTAACGCCATAACTTCGTTTAAGAAGTCCATCGCCATTTCTTGTGAGACCTTTGGATGACTTCCCTTCCCTTCCGCAATCGCAAGCATACGCAGATCGCTAAGCATTTCGATCACGTAAGGAAGACCCTTTGCTTGAAGTGATCCTGCAACAAGAGGCGGCTGGAGCTTAGAGGGATCTTCCCACGGTCCATCCTGGAATACGCCCGCTTCATCAAAACGTTGCGCGTATTGATATAGATACTCAAGACCTTCATCGGTTTCCAAAAGCCGATTCGCTTCCTGGAAAACGTCTGTCTGATAGCGAGATTTCGCATAGGATGGTGCTTCTTCAAGACGAGTGAGTGATCTGGAAAACCTTGCAATCTTTCCTTCTGTTACTTCAGATGGCATGCTAAATTCTCCTTTATGGTAAAAATAATTATCTACAGATAGAAATCATATTTTTCGTAGTCTACAAGTAACCGCGTTATCTCCGCACTGTCATCTCCGAAGAAGAAAATAGTCCCATAATGATTACCGAAACCGACCCGCTCAGCTACTTTCCCCTGTGGAGGAGTAAACATGTCATGCTTCTCAAAGAATTGATGTTCCTCAAGCTCTTCAGGAATATTTAACTCTTCAATGTAATTCACATGTGGATGTACCATTAAACAACCCGCATACCCCATAGCTTCATCTTCGCCGGGAAAGAATTTCCTTAACTCTTCTTCAGTCGTATTTGGATCACTACATAGAATTTGAGCTTCATAAGCACTAAAACCGTAAGCGCGTTCAATTAGATCAAAAATATGGCCACCTGGTACTCTAGCAGCTACTTCTCCGAAGTGAAGTGTGCCATCAGGCATAATGAAATACTCAGGATGAATCACGCCGTTCTCCACTTCGAACGCTTCGATTAATTGTTCAATCGCTTTGCGGATAACGGGACGCTTCTCTTCAAGAGAAGGAGAAGGTGGAACAAAATTTGAGTACCCAAGTTTTACGTATTCTGTTATATTAAGAAATTGAATTTTTCCACCATGTACAAAAACCTCACATGAGAATTCCTGCCCGTCCAAATGACTTTCCATTAATAAAGGAAAATCAGTATCTGTTAATGCGTCAATATCTGCAGGATCATCGATGGCTCGATGTCCTACTGAACCAGCCTTATCTAAAGGCTTACAATGAATCGGCTCGTATTTATCTCCATCCACTTTCAAAAGAGCATCGTTGACCCTTTTAAGAAAGCGCTTTACATCTTCTTTATCTCTTGCTTCTTCGAAAACACCTACTTTAATACCAGCCATCTGTGCCTTTCGTTTCATCATTCCTTTATCTCTTAACAATAGAGAACGGTTAAATAATCTAGGCTCTTCTCTAAAGCGAGAATTCAGAGCTCCTGCCCATTCCACACACTCTTCATAAAGGGGGACAGCAACCTCTGCGCCTAAAGCTTTAAGTTGCTTATAGAGTTTGTCTGATCCTTCATTCAATCTATCAAACTCCCAACCTACGAAAGTGATGTCATGCTTCTCGGCATAATCCTTAAAATCAGGAGGACCAACCACTACAAAAGGCCGATTCAACTTGTCACAGGCCTCAATTGCGGGAAGACTCCATCCAATCAATGCTGTTAAATATGGAATTGTCTTTCCTTCTGGCTGACTTTCTTGTAACGTCTGGTTCATTTCTAGTTGATCCAGTTCCATTTTGTTCTCGCTCCTTTATGAAATAGTAGAGAAGTCTTTCCTGACCTTCCTTATCTAACGTAGCAGATTTGAAGACTAATTTTAACTAATATTCTGACTTTTCGACCTATAAATACAAAACAAGTCACAATATTTTACCATTCGACAACGCTATAGAAAAAGTACAGTCAGGATACCATAATTATACCTTCCCTCTTTTTGTAAAAAAGTAACAAAAAGATCCATAGAAACAAAGTTTTTTCTTCTCTTTTTTTGAATTCACTCGCGAATGAACCAAAAATCGAGATTTCAGCAATATAAGCTATTATAGCTAATAAAAAAGAAAGCCGCTCCATTGGAACGACTTTCAAGAATGCGACTTATTTTTCTTTAGATACGACGAGTTTATCTTCTACAACTTCAACTGTAACTAACTGAAGCTCTCCTTCATCCACTAGTATATCGGCAATACCATCTTCAACATGTTCTTCGATCACTCTGCGAAGTGGTCGCGCACCAAACTGCGGATTATAGCCAAGTGAGGCTAACTTCTCTTTCGCTTCATCGCTAATTGTCAGAGAAATATTCTGTTCCTCGAGACTCTCATCCAAATCTTCAATCATTAAATCAACGATTGTAACGAGACTGGATTGTTCGAGTGATTTAAATGGAATAATTCCATCAAATCGATTCAAGAACTCAGGTCTAAAGTAACCACCAAGACTCTCCATCACATCCGTGTAGCTTTCAGCTGATTCAAAACCAACTGTAATTCTGCGCTCTGATGTTCCAGCATTACTTGTCATAATAATAACCGTATCTTTAAAGCTAACAGTTCTACCTTGACTATCAGTTAAACGCCCATCATCAAGAATTTGTAGGAACATATTTTGGACATCAGGATGAGCTTTTTCAACTTCATCAATTAATATGATGCTATATGGCTTACGTCTTACTCGCTCGGTTAATTGCCCAGCCTCTTCATGACCAACATAACCAGGAGGCGAGCCGATTAACTTAGATACAGAGTGTTTCTCCATATACTCACTCATATCAAGACGGATCATGGCTTCACGATCACCAAACATTTCTTCTGCAAGTGATCGGGATAGCTCTGTTTTACCGACTCCTGTTGGGCCAACGAATAAGAAGGAACCTATTGGGCGATTTTGACGTTTCAATCCGGCACGACTTCTGCGAATTGCTTTAGCGACTCTATTTACGGCATCTTCCTGACCAATTACTTTCGCATTAAGTCGATCCGCAAGATTTTTCATTTTCGTTTGTTCATCTTCGCGAAGTTTCCGTACTGGAATACCTGTTTTTCCTTCTATAATGTGTTGAATCTCTTCAAGAGACACTAAATGATTCACACTTGATTTATTTTTCAGCGATTGCTCGAGCTGCTCCTCAAGCTGTAATTCTTCAGTTCTTAACTTGGCAGCACGCTCATAATCTTCTGCTTCGGCTGCTTTATTTTTTTCAGCAGCTATTTCTGTTAGACGTTGCTGAATTTCATCGTGGCTAGACTCTGCAAACGTTAGGTTCAATTTTGCTCCTGCTTCATCCATTAAGTCGATTGCTTTATCTGGTAAGAAGCGGTCTTGAATGAAACGATTAGACAATGTTACACATGCTTTAATGGCTTCATCTGTGTACTTGACTTCATGATAGTCTTCATACTTAGACTGCAAACCTTTCAGAATTTCAATGGCTTCATCTACAGTTGGCTCATTAACCATAACTGGTTGGAAGCGACGCTCAAGCGCTGCGTCTTTCTCAATTTGGCGATACTCTTTAAGAGTGGTTGCCCCAATTAACTGAAGTTCACCTCTAGCTAACGCTGGTTTCAAAATGTTACCTGCATCCATTGAGCCTTCAGCAGATCCAGCTCCAACGATTTGATGTAGTTCATCCACGAACAAAATAACATTCTTTCTACTTTGAAGCTCAGAAATTAACTGTTTCATCCGCTCTTCAAATTGACCACGCACACCTGTGTTTGAAACGAGTGAAGCTACATCAAGTAAATAAATTTCTTTGTTTTTTAGCTTAGAAGGGACATTGCCCTCTGTTATCCGAAGAGCAAGGCCTTCCGCTATGGCTGTCTTCCCGACACCAGCTTCCCCAATCAAGACTGGGTTGTTTTTATTTCGGCGATTTAACGTCTCAATCACTCTCGATACTTCATTCTCTCTCCCGATAACCGGATCAATTAATCCAGCTTTTGCGGCGTCAGAAAGATTTCGTCCCAAGTCATCAAGTAAACCACCTTTTCCATTTCCAAACTCGGTTTGCGGACCCTCCTGCTGTGCGTTAAATCCATGTTGACCTGATTGGTTCATAAAGGATTGAAAGAACTCATCCATTTGACCCTTTGGTGATGATGCAGTTTGACCATTCATCACTTTTGCGTAACACGTACTACAAAGGTGTACTTGTTTCTTATTCTGATTCATCTGGACATTAAGTTGAACCGATGCTTGATTTTGTTGACAATGATCACAAAGCATATGATGGCCTCCTTATAATATATATAACGTACATTTTATGAAATTAAGATAAAAGGTAAAAGGTAAAAGATACTCGCTTTGACTTTGACTATCTTTGACCTTGTAACTATATTATAATTTGACTATCTTTGACTTTCAAGTCTTTTGCTCATCCAAATTTTATTTTTTTCTAACTGATTAAAGACTCAGGAAATTATCCTTCATATAAGGTTCTTAAAAATATTTGTAATATTTGAAATAGAGGAATTTTTTTAGAGGTTGGATAATAGATTGTAATAACTACTTTTCGACAAAGGGGTATACAAGTTTACTAGTACGGTAACAATGATGATAGATTACAAAGGGAGGATATCTTATGAATGATTCAGTCTATCAATTGATTGTTGAAACAACCGTCAAACGAGTGCCTAGCTGCCACGAGACGCCTGAGGATTTCTTCATTGCCCTTGATGATCGAGACTATCCCTATTTAATCTTACCCACGCCTAAGGAAATGTTTGATAGTGATGATGTGTTCACAATCCGTTTGATTCCAGATGCCCTTAATAAATTTCGATTTGAATTGGACAACTCATTCACCAAATTATCCTTCAGACGCTTTTCCACCTTCTTTGATGATAAAACATACTACTTTGGCCCCGACGACAATATGTTGATTCATTTTCTAAAGTCGCCCGTTTACAGAAGCTATGTCGCGTGGGTAAGTCACTTGTATTTTAAACGCATTGATGACCTTATTGAACGGTATAACAATGAACAGCTTCCTGAAGAAAGAAAATCCATTAAAGCGAAACTTTCTCGCCTTCTGATCGAAGCTTAATCTCGAAGCGATCTACTTCATTCTGGACAAGTTTAGTTCCTTCCTCAAGTGAATCATACGTTAGGTTAATAATGTTACCTTCGTTCTCATATGCTTTGTATTCATAACGAGGATCATAATAATAAATCAGGAGCCGTTCAACAATCAAGGCATAGTCATTCTCAGCAAGAGCATCGGCAATCACTTCTTTGTCTTCATTCGAAAATCGCTTCTCAATTTTGTTAATAGCTCCTGTGATTTCTTCGTGATGATGTTCAGGATGATACGTATTTAAGATCGTACGAATTCGATAAGAAAGCGGGGCGTGGACTTGTATACGCGTCCCTTTTTGTTTGCCTTCTAAAATAAACTCTGGAATGATAATATTTCCAAGTCGCTTACTTTCAGATTCAATGATGTAATAAGACGTTTCTCCAATTTCTCCTAATCTATGGTACAGCATGGCTTCAAATTCTTTTTGACTTCTTTCAGGCAAATCAACTCTTCCAAATACAGAACCTCGATGAGCTGCAAGTCCCTCAAGATCAAGAACAGGATAGCCCTTCTCTTCTAAATCATTAAGTATTTCAGTTTTAGATGTACCGGTTAGTCCTTCCAAAACAAGATAGGGTGTCGTCTGATTCGCAAAGTATTCTAAACCAGCCGTCACTTTTTGTCTGTAGGAACGAATACCTCCTTCTAGCTGTCGGCACGGCAGTCCCATCATGTCAAAAATAACTGTCAAACTTTTACTTCTCATTCCGCCTCGCCAGCAGTAAATAGCAAATTCTTTACCTTTTGTTATTTCCTTCGCTCGTTTATAAAACTCAGGAAGTAAAGGCGAAACAAGAGAAATCCCTAATTCCTTCGCTGCTTCAGTTCCTTTTTGCTTATATGTTGTTCCGACAATTTCTCTTTCTTCATTAGAGAAAATAGGTAGGTTCACAGCACCTGGGATATGAAACTTTTCATATTCTGCCGGTGTACGAACATCTAATAAGAGCATCTTTCTTTCCAAAACTTCATCGATTGTTATTGTTTTCATGACACTCATCCTTTATATATTTACATAGCACAAGTATATCATCATCTCTTTGCCAAGTTCATTTGTACTGTTTATCCAATATATAAATGGGGGAATTTGATAGTAAAGTGATCCAATCAATGCGTCAACTATGCTCACAGAAGTTCGTAATACGCTTACTGAATGGGTAAGCGGACATCTTATCACATCAACTACAATTCCAATTAAAGGAACCAAAGGTGGTTCCTTTTTTTGTTACCTACACTATTAAAGGCATATCTCAAAATAATGAGTAATATGCTGATCATAGATGAGCTATATAGGGAGGTATTGAGATGGACAATAAAGACGTAACGGTTCCTGATCAAACAATAAGACAATGGGCTATGTATGTTCATCTCTCTGCATTGAGTGGTTATTTAATCCCTCTGGGACATATTATTGCTCCAATCATCCTCTGGTCAATTAAAAGAGAAGATGAACCGTTTATCGATGATCAAGGAAAAGAGTCCATTAACTTCCAAATAAGTATGACACTCTATCTAGTCATTGCTGGGATCTTAAGTCTAGTCCTTATAGGGCTTATCCTTCTCCCTATTTTACTTGTCATGCACCTTATCTTTATTGTGATTGCATCGGTCAAGTCGAATCAGGGCACTTTATATCGCTACCCCTTAACCATTCGATTTGTATCTTGATTTTTCAAGAATTTCAAGCGTTTACACATAATTTAGGTATGTCCATGTTATAATGAAACTAAACTTATGATGTGGAGGGTCTGCTCTTGGCTGTTAAGGAAAAAGAATGGAACCGTTTCACTGTATGGGCACTTGCCTTTATGGTTTGGATCGTTCCAATTGCTTTTGTTATTGGTTTCTACATAATTTCACGTCCACAGTAAAACCAGCGTCAATGCGCTGGTTTTTTTTAATTCTCTTAAAAGCAGGTTTTATCACTACATATGATGGGAATTGTTCCTTATACACAGCTTAAAGGAGGATTTATTCATGAAGGAATTTACAGTAGCACCAAATAAAGATGTAACAGGTTGGTACGTTAAAATTGAGGACGTCGCTCCAACAGACCTCTACGATATGCGCTCAACAGCTATTGAAAAAGCAGAGGAAATGGCTAAAGGAGATTCTCCAAGTCGCTTATTGATTTTAAATGAACAGCATGAAGTTGAAGAAGAACGCTCATTTTAATCTACATAAAGAAGCCCTTCGTAGCTTACGGAGGGCTTCTTTATGTAGATTTCAAATAGGATTTCATTAAAAAGAACGAAGGGAAATCCCTTCGCTCTTTACTGTTTCTATTTGTTTCCGCCGCTCTTTTTTCCACCCTTTTTCCCAATTTCCTCATAGAATTCTTTATCTTGATTTTTGGATGTTTGGTTTCCACCTTTTTCTCCAATTTCTTGATAAAACTCTTTATCGTGTTCTCGAGCGGTTTTCTTACCACCCTTTTCTCCAATTTCCTCGAAGAATTCCTTATCATGCTCTTGAGCCGTTTTATTACCGCCCTTTTCTCCTATCTCTTGATAGAACTCTTGATCATGCTCTTTTGCTGTTTTTTCTCCACCTTTTTCTCCAATATCCTGATAAAACTCTTTGTTATGTTCTCTTGATGTTTTTTTGCCACCTTTACGTCCCGCTTCTTCTCTGCTCATTTTGTCATTACTATTGTTAGCCATTTAAAAAATCCTCCTCTAGTAATTTTTTTACATCTTGCGCTACACTTGTTGTATTCCACCTCCCTTAATAGATAAACGGGAAAATGGTTTCTTTTTACATTTTTGATTCTATCTTACTATTACTAGCTCTTAACCAACAAAAAAACGCTCCCAAAATTGGGAGCGTTTAAATTAAGAATAGTAAACATGGATCGGTTTCTCATATTTCTTCGAAAGTTTCTCAAGAGACTTTTTGACATTGATTAAATCGTCTTTGTCAATGCCACAACCGATTTTGATTTTAAATCCCTTTTCCTCAAATGGTTTCAGTTCTTTTATCATGTGTTCAAATGATTTCAACCAGGCGGGATAATTGGTTTGAAGTCCAGCTGGCTTATACTGTCCATACAGATTAGCAATAATACGCTTATTATCTCGACTTAAAGCAAATGAGCATTTACCTAACTTCTTCTTCGGAGAAAACGGAAAGTCTTCATCTGCTTTAGCGGCTTCAGGGTACGTTTCTTTTACCGATTTTGCAATGCCAACATCCATTGCATTAAAACAGTCGCATTGATGTGCAATTACAGTACAGTCACTTTTAAGAAGGTTGCCTTTTTCAAAACGAATCATATATGCACTCTCCTTCGTAAAGAACCCTTTTGTATGATTATAATGAAAATTCTATTAATTTCAATAGGAATATTTTACTTCCTTCAGCATATTATGATAAGTTTCGCACTTCTGAACTCGCTTTTGTATACGTAACTGCATGAAAAATTGGATGACAGTCATTATATTGAAATATTTGCTGCATTGGTTTGTTTTCTACACCTGTACTACCTATATAATAAGTCGCGCCTTTTTCTTGCAAAAGAAACAAACCTAGTTGATGTAATTGCTTTCCGAATCCTTTCCCACGCTGCTGGGGCAATACACCCATGTAAAATAGTCTACCTTCTTCTTCCGTGCCCGGTTCAATAATTGGAATAACTACGCCTAAGAGGTTTTTATTCCAATACACAGAATAGCAGCTAGATTTGTACTGCTCACCAATTTCTTGCTTCATCGCTTCATACTGCATTTCGATAGGGTGAGCGGAAGGAGCATTAAGTGATCCCTCTGAACATGCTTGCCACATTTCAAGAAAGAGTTTGATATCCCTCTCATCAACTAGCTTGTAAGTAATACTACTATTGTGATTAAAATGCATTTTTTCCATTTGAAAACTTTTATAGTACTCGATGGACTCAGACTTTAAAGCAAAAAAATTATTTTCTAGCACCTGTATTTTTAATTCGGAAGATGCTTCTACCGTTACCGTACAGTGATGAACCTCTTTTGAATCTAGAGCAACATTTAATCGATCAAGTAACAAATCAAACTCAGGACTACGCTTGAGTTTTTCTACACCTTCGATTGAAAGATAGTAAGGTCTTCCATCAAGTAATTTGACACCTAACTGTTCTTCATGTTCATTCAATGAGAAAACCATACGTTACCCCTGATTGTTTTGCATATATACTTCTTCAAATGGTTGAACGACAACAAACCCTTCTCCTTCAAATCTCATTTGAACCGATTCACCACTTCCTCTTCCAAAGAAGGATTTCAGCGACACATCCGTTTGAAAATTCGGCTGCAATTGACCTGACCAGGCAACCGTTGCATTAGGATCTGTAATGACTGGTTTTCCCGGAGTTACTCGGATTGTAAGTGGTTCATAATGGCTTGTAATCGCAACCATTCCCGGACCCTGACAAGTGACATTAAATAATCCACCTGCCATCATTCCAGTAATTCGTTTCATCATTTTGATATCCCACTGGATACCATCTTCAAATGCGAGTAGATCGTTTCCATTTACGCTAATTGATTCACCATGTTGTAAATGTAGGATGGAAATCTTCTTCCCAGAATCCGCCAGATATAACTTGCCATTTCCCTCAGCTTTCATTAATGAAGCTCCCTCACCTGTAAGGGCTTTTTTAAACATCTTCCCGAGGCCGTGTTCAAGAATTCCCTCTCTCTCGAATTTAATCTGACCGTTGTAAGTAATCATAGCACCAGATTTCGCCCACACACGCCCAGCGAGATTAACTTCTAACATTCTTGGCGTTTCTAACTCGAAAAATCCTTCCCCTTTATCTTTTTGTTCTGTTGATTGAATAAATTCTTCTATTGAGTATCGATTCATTTTCATCTCTCCTTCTAATTAACTATTACGAATAGCTACTGCAAAACGTTTCAACTTTCTACTTAATTTTCAGTTATATACGAACTCATACAACTCATTTTTTTGTATTTAATAAATAAATTCTGCTTATACTCAGCTCTTTTTCATCAAATTGTTTGCACATATCATGTTAAGGGTAAGGTAACATTAACTATAATCGCGAGTAGGAGGTTATCATATGGTTATCGTTTACATTAGTATTGCAATCGTAGTTCTTTCACTTATTTACCTGGGATACATAGCCCTTCAAAATTTCAAAGAAACCAAAAAATCTTTAAATGATTTATCCGAGACTGCAGCAAGGTTTCAAGAAAAAGTAGATAAAATCACTGAGGAAACAAATCAATTAACAGCGACCACTACAACCATTTCTGAAGGCATCCAATCGAAAAAAGAAACCGTTCAAGGCGTTATTCAAGTTGCCAAAGGCACACCTGAACCCTTTAAAGACCTTGTTTCATCAATTAAAAACACGCCAAATCCGCAGCGTGAAGCAAGAGATTCACAGTTAACTGAAATTGGTGATCAACTTGTAGACTTATGGGGAAGATATCGTCTTAAACGGAAATCAAAACATGCGGAGTAAGGGCTATGCCCTTACTTTTTTTGGTCAAATTCAAATGAGGTGGGCTATATTATGAAACAAGCAAGACAAATCATTTTCTTTCTTCTAATGACAACTTCACTTTCGATCATCTTGTTCACATCGCTATCACCAACATGGAAATGGGCTGCAGGTATTCTTTATGTAGCCATTCTAGTTTCTATTTTATTCGTACTTTTACTAGAAGGTAGATCTCCATACAAATCGCTTTTATGGATATACGTATTAATCTTCTTTCCCATTGTAGGTTATGTTTTCTTCTTATTTTCTGGTCAACTGGAAGTAAAAGGACATTTATTTAAAGAAAAACGTACGAACGGCCTTGAATTTTTCAAGAAGTACGTAAACTTTCCAGCTTCTGAAAAATGGCATGACCTAAGTGAGCGAAACCAAAATTTCTCAAACCTTATTGCCACGATGGTTGCAAGTCCTATTAGTATGCGATCCACAACGGACCTCTTGCTAAATGGTAGAGAGACGTTTACGGCGATTAAACATGAAATTCAAAAAGCTGAAACGTACATACATATGGAATATTATACATTTCGTTCTGATGAACTCGGACTCTCGATCATCGACCTACTCGTTAATAAAGCCAAAGAAGGCGTGGAGGTAAGGGTTCTTTATGATTCAATCGGAAGCCATAACCTTTCAAGAGCTTCTAAAACAGCCCTAAGGGAAGCTGGTGCAAGTGTACAGCAATTTCTCCCAATTAAATATGGATTCGTCAATCAAACCATAAATTTTCGAAATCATCGAAAGATCATTGTCATTGATGGTAAAGTCGGTTTTGTAGGTGGCTTAAATATCGGTGACGAGTATGCTGGAGATATGAATCAAATGGGGTTCTGGCGTGATTCTCACCTACTTGTTAAAGGAGAAGTGCTTTCTGCCCTCCATGGCGTTTTCTTAATGGATTGGTCCTATATGTGTGGTGAGGAACTCCTAAATGACAAGTACCTCGAAACATATGATGTCGAAGGTGATGGTGGTTCTCAGCTTGTGGCTAGTGGGCCAGATACAAAACGAGGCGCTATGTCAGATCTATATTTCAGTCTGATAACTTCTGCAAAAAATAGAGTTTGGATTGCTACTCCTTACTTTGTTCCAAACAAAGCCATCCGTACTGCTCTAGCCATGGCTTCTATGAGAGGTATTGAAGTGAGACTTATTGTTCCTGAAGTAAGTGACGGCTTTCTTACCCAATACGGAACAAGATCCTACTTCTCAGAGCTTCTTGATTATGGGGTAGAAATCTATATGTATCGAAAAGGATTTCTCCATCAAAAAATTATGATTGTTGATGATGATCTGGCCACAATCGGCACAGCAAATATGGATATGCGTTCATTGAATTTAAATTTCGAAGTGAATATGTTTCTATTTCAATCAAAAACGGTTCATGACCTTGTAGCAGCTTATCAAAATGATTTGAATGATTCAGTCAGCGTGACAAAAGAATCTTATAGTAAGCGTGGACTTAAGCACCGCACAAAAGAATCTTTCGCCCGACTGTTTTCACCAGTATTATAACGAGAAGATATTTGATTACTATGTAGCTGCATGATTTTATTCAGATATTACGCACGAGAAGATTCCCATTCCCTTTTTAATAAAGAATACATGATCAGATTCATATACTCTCCACCAACGAGAACATAATCACGCAATAGTCCTTCTTGTTGGAATCCCAGTTTGGTTATAAGTTTCCTCGATGATGCATTATTTGGATGAATCAATGCACCAATACGATTCATATCTAACTGCTGAAAGGCAAAGGGAATGATGGCTGATAAAGCTTCCGTCATATACCCCTTTCCTTCTTCAGTTTGTTTTAATTCATAACCCATTTCAATGCGATTGACTCGCTTAGCCCAATTATAAAAGCCACAAGTACCAATCAATTCTCCCCTCTCTCTCACCTCTATTCCAAATCGCATCGCCTGCCTTTGCTCAAATCCTTTCTTAAAGCTCATCAACATTCCTTCTACTTCTTCAAGACCGCCCATTTGCTCACTTCCGTAATATTTCATCGTGTGAGGATTCGAAAATATCGACAATAACACAGGAGCATCATCTTCTCTTAATTCTCTTAATCTTAAGCGATTTGTAGTTAGTTCTGGAAAACTCTCCATCTCCATTCCATCCACTCCTATTTCTCGTTTGAATTATTTGCACTTCATAACACTTCGTATAAAAAAATGCTTAAAGAATGGCTGGCATTCTTTAAGCATACAGGGGGTAAAACATCTTTTAAAAAAGGGGTCTATCTTATAACGAATAAGCGCTATTAAAAGTTTCAATATTCTATGAATAATTTTCTTCACTCTATCTGAATGGTAAAATAGATCATAAGCACGCTCAAACGATTCTAGGAGTGATTACATTGAATAAAAAAATATATTTGGTCAGACATTGTCGCGCCTCAGGACAAGAATTTACTGCTTCCTTAACGGCAGAAGGACGCACTCAAGCGACTCAATTAGCAAAATCTCTTGGAAATATTCCATTTGATAAATTATATAGTTCACCTTTTAGACGTGCCCTTCAATCGATCGAGCCACTCGCTCTTCAATTAGATAAGCCAATTACTATTGATGATCGGCTAGAAGAGAGAAAGTTATCTGCTGTTCCTATTGAAAACTGGTTAGAAGAACTAGAGCAAACATTTGTAGATCTGTCTTACACCATTGAAGGCGGAGAATCAAGCCAGCAAGCCATTTCAAGGGGTATTGCGGTTTTAAATGACGCCCTTCTCTATACGAAAGAATATTGTCTTATCATGACACACGGGAATTTATTAACCTTAATACTGCATCATTATAATACAGATTATCAGTTCAACACATGGAAGAAACTTCGGAATCCAGACGTCTTCTGCCTTACTTTTCATAATAATACGATCGAATCCATTGAAAACGTTACGTTATCGGGGGAAGCATTGTAATGTCTCAACTCTATTCTCGTTTCCACTGTTGCGCTACTTGCATTCATTTTGAAGTGGTGAAAGCAGAAAAAACAAGCTATCGATGCGCAAGACTCGGCTTTGAAACGAAGCCTACCTACCAGTTTAACTGTTGGGAGCCGAAAGAAATTGTTAAGAAAAAAATGGAGAAAGAGAAAGCACTAGAGAAGGTGGATGATCCTTCTTCTAAGAAAACTGAGTGAAGTTCTTAAGAAAAGCAGAAAAAATGCCTCCCTAAAAAGGAGGTTTCTAGACTACCTTAACTAACGAGTCACTATTCTCATCAATGTGAATCATTCGTTCAAAAAGATGTACCTGATAGCTGCATCTCTTCCATCCATTTATTTATTTTTTCTTGAGGAAGGTCCCAGCTAATCCATGAAGCCATAATCTTAACTTCTTCATTCTCAACTACCCAGTATTCATATCTCTTTTCGGAGAAATTTTCAACGATGCCCGTCCGATCAATCTTCATCTGCTCTTCCTCCTTATTATCCTTTCTATGTCTATACCCTAATTTAATGATGTCTAATTACCTATTTTGCCTTTATCACGTTTAGGATGATGATGCATGAAACACTACCCTTTCTTCACATACTATCCAAAATCATTCTTTTTTGGAGGAAAAGGGGTATGGAGCACAATAAATTCAAGCGAATCCGATCAAGCTTCTGGTTTATTCCAACTTTTTATGGTGTTGGCGCTTTTCTCGCAGCTATTATCACACTCATTATAGACCGAACGATCATCCAAGGTAGCGCGATGGTTCTTCCCTATTTTTTCTTTGCTTCCTATGAAACAAGCGTCACTATTTTAAGTACGCTCGTATCTTCCATGTTAACAATGACTACCATTACTTTTTCGACGATTATGGTTGTCTTAACAACGTATTTATCGAACTTCTCACCACGAACATTGCAGAATTTTATTACCGATCGTATTACGAAAAGAGTGCTTGGAATTTTTGTTGGAGGAATTATTTACTTTATTATTCTTCTTCTCCTAATTGAACAAAGTAGTCAAGAAGATGTTGTCTATCTTGCACCTTTTTTCGCTGTGATCTATGCCATTGTCTGTGTCGCCTATTTCGTTTTCTTTATCCATCACGTATCGAATTGGATTCTCGTTGGAAATTTGATACAACATATCACTACTAATACCTTAACAACAATCGACCGTACCTTTTTAGATTTTGAAGAAGCCAATCATGGTAATATCGCTTCTTGGGATTCTTGGGAATTGGATGAAATAAAAATGAAAAAACCTATTGCCATTCGATCCACTAAATCAGGGTACCTACAAAATATTGATTTACCTGATTTGATTTCGGTTGCCACTAACAAAGATTTTATTATTCGCCTCGAGAGAGATATCGGAGAATATATTGATGAAGGTACGGTTATTTTTTCTTATTGGGCATCAATGGATTCTTCTCCTGACTCTCATATCCTTCTTAATACGTTATCTCTTGGAACAGAACGAACAACTGATCAAGACATAGAATATGGCATCCAAAAACTAGTTGAAATTGCATTAAGAGCGATCTCACCTGGAATTAATGATCCCAATACAGCCATTAATTGCATCAACCGACTTGGGAGAGTCTTATCACGACTTGGCCAAAAACACATCCCACACCCCCTGTATCATGATGAAAAGAAAAACTTACGCGTGATCACAAAACCTATTACGTATGATACGTACCTCTATAAAAGCTTTTATCAAATTAGGCATTATGCCAAAGAAGATGTATCCGTTCTTGGCTCGATTCTTCATTCTTTAGAATTAGCAGCAGACGGTAATAAACATGATACGCACGAAACTATATGGGAATTCGGGCAATTTGTAATTAGAGGATTTGATCCAAAAGTGCTCGATAAGTTCGATCATCGCTATATAAATGAAAAGCTTGAGCGACTCGCGAACGCAACTGGTTTTCAAGATGCTTTTCATCCGATCTCACATGAATAGCGCGTTATAAATCTCCATAAGAAAAACGATCTCACTAGAGAGACCGTTTTTTGATATTATTTTACTTGGTCAAGCCATGTTTCCATATCTTTCAGCGTAAGAGGTCCCACTCGTTTCTCACGAATAATTCCTTCTTCATCAATCATAAACGACGTTGGCATAGAAATAACCTGGTAGAGATTCTCACCGACGTTACCTTCTCGATCCATAAGAACTGGAAAACGAAGCTCATGTGATTCAACAAATTTTGGAATCGCTTCTTTCTTTGGCTCGTATTTAGTGAAATTAACGGAGAGAACCGTTACTTCTTCACCATGCACATCAGCAAATTTTTGAATATCCGGCATTTCTTCTTCACAGGGTGGACACCATGTCGCCCAGAAATTGAGAAAAACGGGCTCCCCTTCATAATCTGAAAGACTCACTTCTTTCCCATCAAGGGTTTCTAAGTTAAAATCTGCTGCCTTATCGCCAACTTCCGTTCCTACACTTCGATCGGCGATAACTGTATTATAAATCCCCCATAGAAGAGCAACAGCAAGAACGATTAGTACAAACTTCTTAATCAATTTCATACGATCTTTTTTATTCATGTTCTAGTCCAACGAAAAGCGATCATCATGAACAAAGATCTCTTCTCGTTCAATCGCATCCTGCTTTGAGGCTAAGACAAGCCCAAGTGGAGTATCTGTTTCTTTATCATTCACAATCGTAAATGACAGAGAAGCTTTGCTCGCTTCTTTAATATATTTTGAAAGCATGGAGTAAGATAAATCCCCATTTAAATAAAGAATGCCATTCCGAATACGTTTCATTTCATTAACTACTTCTTGATATACGTTGTTTTGTGCAACCTGTCTTTTTGTAAGAGCCACATAGACACGCTCTCGAAAAGTTGATAAGAACAACGCTTTTTCTGCTGGTTTTAATTCTGGCGCACCATAGATCCCAGCATCAAGTACTCTCTTAATATCTTCGTTCACGTTTGCCACCTCATCATGTAAATTGCTTTGCTTCATTGACTTCTACCTTCATCCTATACTATCTCCGCTCATTCTTAAAGTGAAGGTTCTGTTAAAAGTGAAGGCATGTATCTTGAAACAGGATTCCCTCTCAAACTAAAGATGATTCACTGAAAAAAGATGCCCCATCACTCCGTGGGGGCATCTTCTTCATAGTCATTCAACATAATCAACCGTTCCATCATCGTTGGATGACCATATTTAAAATATTTCACAATGAAAGGTGGATTTACTTCATTTAAACTATTAACCGTCAGTGTTTGAAAGGAACCAATCGCTGCATCCACATCACTGGTCATTTCAATGGCATATTCATCTGCCTCCATCTCCGCATGCCGAGAAATCGCAAGTTCTACCGGACTCGCAATAAAAGACATGATCGAGAAAAGAAGCAATAATGCTGGTAAAGATGCAAGATCTGATTCTGAGTGAACTCCCCATGAGTCGCCCCACTTTCGAGTCATCTTCCCAAGAAGCCGATATGCCAGGTATAACCCTATAAAACTTGTTGCTAGAGCGCCAACCAAATTTCCATATAGATGATTCATAACATAATGACCCATTTCGTGAGCCATAATAAAAAGCACTTCGTCATCCTCAAGCTTATTTAAGGTCGTGTCCCAAAGAACAATTCGTAAATTGTCGCCAATACCAGATACATAAGCATTCATTGCATTCGTTTTTTCTGACATATTCACTTCAAAAACACGGTCTGCAGGAATATGAGCCGTATCAGCCATACTGAGTATTTCTTCTTCTAATTCTTTGTCTGTTAAAGATGTAAAGTCGTTGTATAAAGGATCAATTACGACCGGCTGAATATACATCATAAAAGCAAGGTACGGAACCATTAATCCCCACGCAATGAGCCACCACTTTTTCTTAAAACGATTCATTAGCGCATAAAGAACACCGATAATAAGGGAAGTAAGTAAAATATCTATCCAGAATGAGATCATTTCATCTTTCATCCAACCAGAAAAGGATTGCGTGTTAATCCCATATTTAACGGATAAAGACCTCGCCCAATAGTGCAGTGGAAATGTTAGTAACCATGTAAAAGCCGTTAATAAAATGATATACAACGGAACAACGACTATCCGTTTTTTTGAAATACCTTCACCGAATTGTTTAAAGAGCTTTGATAATCCAAACCAGAGAACGCCAAGATAGATGAGCCACTCATATGGAATCGCAATAAACGAGAGAAAGCTTCTATAGCGTGAATATTCCTCCGATAATTCTAACTGCCTGTCTGTCATAAATGTTGCTGGATCTGCCGCTGTCCCCTTGTATGCTTCAGGTACCCCGAAGTCCGCCCAATTAAATAAATAGAGTCCCAGGATCAGGGCGTAAATGGAGAATCCCAGAATGAGCCAGGTTATGCGTTTCTTCATCTTCATTCTCCTCCCGATACGATCTCATTATCAATAGTACGAGCAAAACAACTTTTTAGAACCTTTCCCCTTAACGATTGCGAATACTAACTACTCTTCTATGTAGTTTTCTACAAAACATGCCATTCTCTTTCAAGCCTAACCAAATCTTTCCCTCGCTCTTTCCATATAGAAAGCCGACAGAGCGATCTGTCGGCTTCCAAAATCTTTTATTAACTTTCCGCGTAAGCGTTCGTTCGATCATAACTGTGATCAAATCGATTGAGAATTCCACAAATGGGACACTCTGCAAGAACTTGCAGTTCAACAATGGGTGCCTGGCTACTTTTCGTCGTAATTCCAGTTGCCTCAACCCGTTCTTCCATAGATACATGTTCCTTGGCAATTGGAATAAACCACGTATACTCAGTCTCACACATTCGACACGTTGCTTTTTCTTCAATTTCGGTTGGCTTTAATGTCATTTTTTCCAGCTCCTTTAGCAGAGTAATTCAAAGACTGCAGAAACAAGGGCCCGGAAAACCTCCAAAAAAACTGGGAATCCCTTCCTGTAATGAGGGTTCCCGTTGTGAAAAAAATCAAACATCTTTCACAATGTTAATTAGACAGTAAATCTTCGTCCATTAATTTATATATGGCATGAGCAACGCCATCATGCTCATTGGTTTTTGTAACAAATGAAGCCTGTTTTTTTATTTGTTCGTCCGCATTTCCCATTGCAATAGGATAGGAGGCTTTATTGAACATCGAAACGTCATTATAATTATCGCCAATTGCGGCGGTTTGCTTCATATCCAGCCCCATTTGCGCTACAAATGTTTCAAGCGCAAGTCCCTTCTGAGCATCTTCATGATTAATTTCCAAGTTTTCTTTACCTGAAGATGTAACCACCGTATTTTGTACATTTTCAGCTGCAGATGCCGCTCGCCCTAATCGATTTTCATCAAAACAGAAACTAAGGAATTTATACACATGAAGGCTTTCATCTTCTAGTAGTTCATCAAAATCATTAATGGCTTTAAGTGATAAGCTTTCGAACTGACGCTTTGCTCCAACCTTCAATTCCTCTGAAGTTAGGGCCGGATTCGAACTTTTCATCATATCCATAATTAAATCAATCGTTCCATCATAATCGTGAGTGAAAACACCTTTATTTGTAAATAGCTGATAATAAATCTCTTCACTATCAAGTATTTGTTTAATCAATTGGACTTGCTGACGATCAAGGTAAATGGCGTGCAAGATCTCTCCTTCAACAGAGCGAATCTCTGCGCCGTTATAGCAAATAACAGGAACTTCCAATCCACTTCCTTCAAGTGGCTTCATCGCACCATCATAGGCGCGTCCAGTGTTAAGTACAACCGTTATCCCCTGACTCTGTGCCTCTCTAATCGCATTAACATTCTCAAAGCTGACTGTTTGTTCATTCGTTAAAAGTGTTCCATCCATATCAATTGAGATACATCTCATTAGGGCAACATCCTTTTCTATTTGGTCCAATCCTTCTTTCAAACTTCTTAAATAGTATAGCAAAAGTAATGCTTGTATAAAAAAATAAACGTTGTTGATATTTGGCTCATTTAACCCCTGTGACGAACGATCGAATGAACCAAAAATCGAACCTAGCTCTAAACAAACAAAAAAGAGCTTTCAAGAAAGCTCTTAACTAACACGTTACTTTTTATTTTGAAAGAACAAGTCAATGAATGAGGATATTACTTCGACAGATTGGAACCAGACGAGTGACACGGCGGTCATTGAGAAAAACCCAACCATCAAAATACGAAACAAATGCATGTTTCATTCCTCCTCTTTAACTCTCAATATTTTGTTTGATCTAGTTATATCACAAAAATCAAAAAATTCAAATCAATTAATTTCACATTTACTAAATAAAATAGGCATACGTACTGAGCACTGCAACAGCAAACATAACAACAACAATTAAATTCGCCCCAAGGTATGCTGCAACGATTGCTGCCACTGCCCCAATAACACCAAACATCATATCATCATTGATTGTTAAAATACCCGGAAAGATGAGCGCACCCAAAATCGCGAAGGGAACGTTCTTTAGTACATTTTGAATAACAGGCGGTATTTTATCAGAATTAAAGAATACGAGTGGAATCATTCTTGGAATATAAGTGACAACTGCAAGTCCTACAATAAGCCAAATCATAGAATTACTCATTCGTTCCCCTCCCTACAAACCATTCAACAATTATGGAAGAAAGCAGAGTGGCAATCACGATAGCCCAACCTGTTGGAAACTGAGCCAACGTAAGAATGCTATTAAATATTGCAGCTAACGCTGCAAGAAAAAGCACTTTCTGACTTTTTTTAGCAGAAGGAATAAGTAACCCTACAAACATGGCATAAAGCGCAACACTCATACCCTGCTGAATCACTTCAGGTAGAGTTGCCCCAGCAATGTATCCTCCCCCTGTAAAGATGACCCAACTTGAGTAGGAAATCAGACATAATCCAAACATATAACCTGTTGTCAAAGTACCTTTTTTTGTTGCGGAAACGGTAAACGTTTCATCAGTAATTCCAAAGGCGTAAACAGCTTTTTTCCATGGAATATCTGCTTCTATTTTTTCATTTATAGAGGCACTCATCAATAGGTGGCGAATATTAACAATAAAGATTGTAAAAATAATCTCAAAGGCACCTGTCCCAATGGCAATTAAACTAAGCGTAATGTATTGAGCAGCACCTGCAAAGACGAGAATACTCATAAGGACCGCTTCATAAAGCGTTAGTCCTGTTGTTCTTGCAAGTAAGCCAAATGTGAGAGCAACCGGCATATATCCGACAGCTATGCTTACACCTGCTTTTAATCCATCTACAAAATCAGAATCACTCTTTGTTACGATAGCCTCCATTTTATCCCTCCTATTGCTCTAAACTGTCTATTATATTAAACTTATTGTATGTTATATTAAACATTTTTTCAATATAAAGAAAAAATATGTATCAGCTAAAAGAGGAGTATTCCATGGAAAACCAATCCCTAACAAAACAAATTGGCGAAAAACTAAAAAAGCTTCGTCTTGAAAATAAGTTAAGTCTCGATCAACTATCCGCTCGATGCTCAGTAAGCAAGCCAATGCTTGCTCAAATTGAACGAGGTGTGTCAAACCCAACCGTTAATACACTATGGAAAATTGCAAATGGACTTGGCGTGTCTTTCACGGCATTCATCGATGCAGAACAGCCGGTTATCAAGAAAGTCAATCGATCTGAAATCGAACCATTAATTGAAGAAAGCGGAAAAATGAAGGTCGTCCCGCTCTTTCCGATGGAACCAGGAAAATCGTTTGAAACGTTTTATATTGAACTTGAACCAGGATGTGACTATCATTCTAATCCACATCCTGATGGTGTTGAAGAATATTTATTTATTGAAGAAGGCAGTATGACCCTTGAGGTCGATACGCAGTCATACATCATTTCTAGTGGAGAAAGTTTAAGATTCACTGCAAATTATCCACATTATTATCGAAATCCTTACAGTGAATCATGTAAAGCTATGATGATCATTCACTATCCGAGTTCTATACGTTAAGACAGAGAGTTATACGGAAGATATAGTTCTCCCCATTTATTTCAAGAAGTTCTGTAGGAGGTCTTTGTGATGAGGAAAGCTTTATTTATAGTGACTCTACTGATTGTAATAGCGTCTTTTTCCATCAACCTTTTTATCGAAAACAGTTCCCTACAAACAATCATTAACATGACCGGATTAATTGCTATACTTTTACTAGCTATTTTCACAAGAATACGAACTGCTAGGATTAAAAAACATTGAATTCCCCCATATAAAAGACCAGGCGAGCGAAAATATTCGCTCGCCTGGTCTTTTATCATCTAACTTTTGTTTTCACTTCAGATTCAACAGTCATTTCAACCGCTTCTGTCCAGGCTTCACCATATCCTGGATGCGGGGAATAAGGATAGACAAAATCTTCGTCCCTTGCCCCCATCTCAAGAGCTAGCGTTGCTTTTTCGATCAGTTCAACAGCACCAGCACCCACAGCATGAAATCCTAGAAGCACATGACTCTGTCGATCTCGAATGACTTTGATCCGACCTTCTGTATGGCCCATGACTGTTGCATAACCATTTGCTTGCATAGAAGAACTTGCCGTCATAAACTCATACCCTGCTTCTTTCGCTTCTTTCTCCGTTAAACCTACAGATGCTACCGGAATTTGAGTTTGGATGACTTGCGGAAGACAATCGAGTGTAAAAGCGGCTTTTATACCGCAGCAACGATCGGCCGCCGTCTTGGCCTGCTTAATTCCCTTCGCAGCAAGCGAGGGTCCCACAGTTACATCACCACAGGCATAGATCGTTGGTATTGACGTTTCACATCCCTCAGAAATGTGAATATATCCATCATCTTGTAAGTCAAATCCCGCTTGATCCAATCCAAGCGAATCGCTATTATGAATCCTTCCAATCGAATAGGCAATTATTTCTGTTTCTAATTCAACGTTTTCTCCGTTTTGGTTACGGAATATCAATCCAAGACCATCGTCCTTTACACTGCAATCAGATACTCCTCTGAACACCTGAACCTTTTGCTTTTTAAATTGCCTTTTGCATTCACGTTGAATGCTTTCATCCCATTCAGAAAGAATCGCTTCTTGGTCTGTCACAATCGTTACTTCTACACCCAGCGAGCGAAACGTACTCGCCGCCTCTACCGTAAGATAATCTGCTCCAAAAATTACAAGTCGATTAGGCAGGGAGGATAATGCATAGAGCTGTTCTACAGGGAAAATGTTTTCTTTTCCGCTTGAAATGAAGGATGGAGTTTTTGGTCGACTCCCCGTTGCAATAATCGCATCGTTAAATGACCAAACTTCAAATTTCTCCCCTTGTTCTACACCAATTCGCTCAGAAGATAAAAACGCTGCATTTCCCTTTACACGGTCGATGTTATTTGACTTAAAACGCATCTCAAGACCTTTTTCCATGGAATCGATCATGCGATTTTTCTCGCTATGCCATTTTTCCATAGAAAACGATGACGCTATCGTTACCCCTGGAGCCGTTTCCTTCATTTTTCTCGCTGAAGATGCCAGTAGTTTTGATGGTATACATCCTCTATGAAGACATTCCCCACCTGATCGAGATCGATCTACCATAGTAACGTCTCTTCCATGCTTCGTAAGTCGAAGAGCGGCTTCATAACCAGCTGGCCCTGCGCCAATCACGACAACATCTTTTTCATGAATGATTTCACCTACAACCATTAGACAAGCTCCGTTATAAATAGAGAAGGTTGTTCAATCAATTCAATAAAGCGATTCGTAAAGCGCATAGATGTCCCTCCATCTGCGATACGATGATCAAACGTCATTGATATCGACATTATTGAGCGAATAATGATTTCATCTTTTTCCGTAACAACTGGCATTTTTTTTGTTTTATGGAAAGCAAGTAAAGCCGCTTCTGGATAATTAATAATCGGCGTAGCCCCAGTGCTACCAAGCGGTCCTGCGTTACTAATCGTAAATGTACCAGATGAAAGGTCTTTGCTTTTGAGCTGATTACTCATAGCGGATTGATGAAGGTTTTTCATCTTAGTGTGAATGCCTTTAATTGAAAGTTTGTCACAGTCGTGAATAACAGGCACAATGAGCCCTTCCTCCGTATCAGTTGCTAAACCAATATGGATATTAGGGTTTAAATAAATGAGACCTTCCTCTTCTTTTAATTCCGAATTGAAAATGGGAAATTCCTTAAGTGCAAGGCATACTGCTTTAATATAAAAGGCAGCAACAGAAATAGATACCCCACTTTTTTCTTGAAGTGTCTTTTTCATCTCTAATACATTCGTCACATCTACTTCATCAAAATGTGTAACATGAGGTATTGTGAGAGTAGATTTTTTCATTTTTTCTGAGATTTGTTTCCGTCTCGCTGAAAATGGAATGGTATCAGTTTGTAATAGATTCGTTTCGTTTGCTTTTTCTTGCTCTTGAGGCTCTCGAGGACTTTGTAACGTGGCAATATGTCTTAAAACATCTTCGTCTGTAATGCGTCCCCCTGGCCCGGTACCTGTTACCCTCTCGATATCAACGTCATTTTCTCGCGCTATTTTCCTCGTGAATGGGGCAGCTAAAATTCGTTTCGTTCGGTTTGGAATAAGTGTTTGCTCCACGTGTTGAGAGATTGGAGAGATGGTTAATAACGTACCGCCCACTTCAACTACTTCACCTGCCGCTACATGAATTCTTTCTACTTTCCCCGCCAGCGGAGATGGAAGCTCAGCGGTTACTTTATCAGTCTGCACTTCGACCAACGGCTGATCAATTATGACTTGATCACCTGGTTTAACAAGCAGCTGTACAATTTCACCTTCTGACATCCCTTCTCCAATGTCATGCAATTTCACGTCCATATACGATCCCTCCTTTAGAAACGAACTGTTTCTTCAATCGCCTGCAGAACTTTACTAGCATCAGGTAGATAATCATCTTCGAGCGTAAATAACGGCACTGGCGCATCGTAGCCCGTTACTTTTTTTATCGGTGACTTCATATAGAGAAACGAAGTATCGTTAATGATTGAGATAACTTCACTTCCTACTCCTCCAGACGAGGCAGCTTCATGAATGATAACCGCTCTCCCAGTCTTTTGGACTGATTCAGAGATCAATTCTTTATCAAGTGGATAGAGACACCTGAGGTCAATTACATCACATTCAATTCCATTGGAAGCTGCTTTTTCAGCAGCTTGCTCCGCCACTTTCATCATAGCTCCCCAAGCAAAAAGAGAAACATCACTACCATTACGCCGTCTGTACCCTTTGCCTAGTGGTATCGTATAACTTCCCGTTGGTACATCACCTTTGCCTGTGCGATACATCCTCATAGGCTCTAGAAACAAGACTGGATCAGGATCTTTTATACTGCTAATAAGGAGCCCTTTTGCGTCATGTGGCGTTGATGGCACGACAACCTTCAACCCTGGTATGTGAGCAAATAGTGCTTCTGTACTATCGCTATGAATTTCTGGTGCTCTTACACCGGCCCCGTAAGGCACTCGAATCGTCAAAGGTACTGTATAACGACTTTGCGTTCTCGTTCGAATTCTCGTCGCATGTGTCATGATTTGATTAAAACCTGGATAGATAAACCCTAGAAACTGTATCTCCACTACTGGTATAAAGCCATTCATCGCAAGTCCTATCGAAGTTCCTATTAAGCCTGACTCCGCAAGCGGCGTATCTATGATTCTGTCATCACCAAAAAGTTCATAAAGCCCATCTGTGGCTCTGAAAACACCGCCATTTCTCCCAACATCTTCCCCAAGTACAAGAACGGACTCATCTTCTTCAAGCATCACCTTTAAAGCTTCCGTAATGGCCTGCACCATCGTTAGCTTTTTCATATTCACTGCTATACTCATTTTTCACTCTCCTTGTGAAAAAAGCGCTCTTTTTGTTCCTGTACTGGCCAAACGCTAGTGCCGAACACATGATCAAACATAAGAGCTTCATCTGATTTCTTTGTCTTTTCCATTTCCGAGACAGCAGTATTTAATCGATCTTCTGCTTCGTTCTTGAGCTGTTCCACCCACTCAGATTCCCAAGCATTGCGAGCTTTAAGATATTCCTCCACTCTCTTAATGGGATCTTCCATCTGTCTTCTCCGTTCACTTTCCCCCTGATCGCGATATTTCGAAGGCTCATCTGTCGTCGTGTGTGCCCCATAGCGCCACGTAACGGCCTCAATTAACGTTGGCCCTTCGCCCTTCCTCGCTCGCTCTACGGCTTTCAATGTTTCACTATAAACAGCAAAGACATCATTGCCGTCCACTCGTACGCCTGGCATATCATAACCAAGTGATTTCTGAGCTATCGTCTTAGAGTTCATTTGTCTTTCAAGAGGAACGCTGATCGCATACCCGTTGTTTTGGTTAAAGAATACAACTGGGATTTGAAACACACTAGCAAAGTTTAGCCCTTCATGAAAATCCCCTTCAGATGTTGCCCCGTCACCGAAATACACTATAGAAACTCGATCGCTTCCTTTTTTCATCTCCGCCCACGCTGTACCTGTAGCATGAAGAATTTGCGATGCGATTGGAACAGATGGCGGGAAAATATGTTTACCCTCTGGTGGGACACACCCCTCAATACAACCTTTCCAATATAGAAAAATATTAACGAGGGAATGTCCGAAAGCAGCTGTTGCAGCATGATCGCGATACGTTGGGAACATCCAGTCTCCATCTTCTAAAGCAAGCGCACTTCCGATTTGAGAAGCTTCCTGACCCTCGAATGGAGCATACGTACCAATTCGTCCCTGACGCTGAAGATTGACTGCTTTTCGGTCAAACATGCGTGAGAACGTCATTTGCTCATAAAAGCGCCTGGCGTTCTCTACTGTGACATATTCATTTTCTTCCAATTGCCTACCTTCCCCATTAACGAGTTGTCTCAACGGAAACTGCTCAGCTAGATCCATTGACATCCACCTTTCATTCTATTTTAAGAGCGAACTGTCCATTTTCCAGGTTTCTTATGTGCAAAAAAACTATTTCTTCGTTTTCTACTTTCCAAACGCTTTTCGCAAAAAAGATTCGCTGCTTTTATCGTAGAAAAAGAATGCGTCTCTGCTTGCTCAAAAATAGATAGCAAGGTGTCATAAATGGCTTTCGTTTTTTGCAATACTCGTTTTGGATTTGGCGTATAAAGCTCGTCAGATACTTGAATCAAACCGCCGCTATTTACAATATAATCAGGAGCATAAAGAATGCCGCGTTCATTTAACAAATCACCATGCTCATTTGTTAAAAGCTGATTGTTAGCCGATCCAACAACTGCCCGTACTTTAAGCTTATGAATCGTTTGGTCATTAATAATTCCTCCAAGGGCGCAAGGGACAAATACATCTGCATTCGCTTCATAGATTTCGTCTCCAGAAACAACCTTCACCCCACGGTTTAGTTCAATAGCCCTTTGAATCAAACGGTCGATCGCATGCTGATTAATATCTGAAACAATTAAATCTGCACCTTGCTCTAGAAGCAGTTCTGCTACTTTATATCCAACTTTCCCAAGCCCTTGAATAGCGTAAGTGCGCCCTCCTAGCTCTTCTGAACCAAACACAGTTTTGTTTGTAGCCTGTATTCCATAGACCACACCGTTAGCGGTTGGAACGGACGAATCTCCACTTCCGCCATACTCTTCCGGAACGCCGACAATGCAGCTGCTTTCTCTTAATGAATGAACGAAATTATCAGGTGTTGTTCCCATATCTGTACCAGTGTAAAACCGCCCGTTCAACGATTCGACAAACTGGCCAAATGCGCGAAAAAGCTCTGGAGTTCGATCTCTTAACGGATCCCCGATGATGACTGCTTTTCCACCACCAAAGTCAACGTCTGCTGCAGCGCATTTATATGTCATCCCTTTTGACAGCCTTAACACATCTTCTATCGCATCATCGACCGTTTCATAAGGTCTCATTCTACAGCCTCCAAGCGCCGGACCAAGCGTTGTGTTATGTATGGCAATGATGGCTTTAAGACCCGTATCGACATCATTACAAAAAAGTAACTGTTCATGCTCTATGATTCGATCAAACACGATTATCACCCCTTTATGAAATCGCTTACATTTTAGTGCTTGCTAATTTTTCATCGATAACGTTCTTAGGAAGAATGAACTGAATCACTTTCCCTGTCCCGATAAGTTCTGATCCTCTTTTCACGTCTACTCGACTAATGACAGATTTGTGTGTTAGCGAAATGATAACGGCAAAGATCTCGACCATTTGTCCTTCGCAAGCTGGCCCTAGATGTTTTACTTCAACACCCCCACCAATACCTTCCTCTTCTTTTTCAAGAAAAGGAAGAATTAGCTGTCTTGCTGCCCATTCCATATGGTAAACCATCGAAACAGTTGAATATGCCTTGTGGACTACTTTCCCTTCAAATTTTGCATACATGTCAGGGGTTATCTCTATTTGAATAACAGCACTTTGGCCGATCGTAATACCACTCTTCACCTGCTTCACCCCTTCAACATCACGATATAATATATGACGTTTATTTAACGATATAATAACATTGCGTATATTAACCGTCAATGAATTGTCAAAAAAATCAAAACAATATAGTGAACTTCAAGATTATGAGTCAATTGACGAGCTATTATAGGAACAAATCCCCCACTTCATATTTCGCTAAGTGGGGGCTCTTACTCTTATTATCTAACTTCACTATCCTAACAGGGCGCGATCATTTGTCAGTTTGGCTCCTTTTATTCGCTGGAATTCATGAAGTAACGCTTCAATCGTTAAGTTCTGTTTATCCTCTCCTTCTACTTCTAAGATAATTTTACCGCTATCCATCATAATTAAACGGTTCCCTAAATCTAAGGCCTGTTGCATATTATGAGTAACCATGAGTGTCGTTAAGTTCGTTCGCTCCACAATTTCTCCGGTTAGTTTTGTGATTAGAGCTGCTCTTGCTGGATCAAGTGCTGCAGTATGTTCATCTAATAAAAGCATTTTTGGTTCTGTAAAGGTCGCCATTAATAAGGAGAGCGCTTGTCTCTCTCCTCCTGAAAGCAAACCAACTTTTGCGGATAAGCGATCTTCAAGGCCGAGGTGAAGTGTTTCGAGCGCTTCCTGAAAAGTTGTTTTCAGTTTCTTCGTCACGCCCTTCATTAACGTTCGTCTCCGATTTCGATTATAAGCTAATGCTAAATTTTCTTGTATCGTCATCGACGGCGCTGTTCCAGCCATAGGATCCTGAAAAACACGCCCGATCAATTTTGACCGCTTATATTCTGGTAAACTTGTAATCTTTTTTTTATCAATGAATATGTCCCCAACGTCAGGTGTTAAGACGCCAGATACCATATTCATTAAAGTCGATTTACCAGCCCCGTTACTTCCAATGACGGTTACAAAATCGCCGGTTTTAAGGGTTAGGTTAATGTCTTCTAACGCTACTTTTTCATCAAGAGTCCCTTCGTTAAATACTTTGTGAATTTGATTTAGTTGAAGCATATCCTTCGTCCCCCTCCTTCATTTCTTTCAATTTCACTTCTTGCCGGAGGCGTTTTCGTTTTTTACGATTTCGCTCTTTCTGACCATCAATTAATTGCGGAAGAACAAGTGCAGCAATAACGATAACTGCAGTAATTAATTTCATGTCACCTGTTTCGAGAAAATCTACTCGGAGAGCAAGACTCACAACAATACGATAGACAATCGCCCCACCTATAACCGCGAATGTGGTCACAGCTATCGTCCTTGTTCCAAAGATAGCCTCCCCAATAATAACCGACGCAAGACCAATAATGATCATTCCGATTCCCATACCCACATCTGCAAATGAACTATACTGAGCAATTAACGCTCCTGCTAACGCAACAAGTGCATTTGAGAGTCCAAGTCCAATAATCGTTAGCCCATCCGTATTTGCTGAGAAACTCCGAATCATTCGTTTATTGTCACCTGTCGCTCTAAGGGCAAGACCAATTTGAGTACGTAAGAAAAGATCAGTCATAATTTTAATCACTGTCGTAACAACCAGCATGCTTATTAATATAGCCCATGTTGAAGTGAGATTTCCTAAGCCAATACCTGATGTCATATTATTTAAAACCGAATCAAGTCCCGATGTCTCAAAAAAGCCTTCTATCTTTGTGAAAATGGATTGTTCATTTAAGAGTGGAACATTCGATCTCCCCATTATTCTCAAATTGATTGAGTAAAGAGCAATCATCATTAAGATTCCCGCAAGAAGAGGATTAATCTTCCCTTTAGTATGTAGAAGACCCGTCACACAACCCGCTAAGAAACCAGCTCCAATGGCTACAAGCGTAGCAAAAAAGGGATTTGTTCCGTTTACAATCAGAATAGCAGCAATGGCTGCCCCTGTTACGAAACTTCCGTCAACAGTTAAGTCTGGAAAATCAAGAATTCGAAATGATAAATACACTCCGAGTGCCATAATGGCATATATAATGCCAGATTCTACTGCCCCAAACATTGCTGAGCCCATTTTAAGCGCCCTCCTCTTCCATTTCATTTGAAAACACGTTCATAGTCCATCTGATAAAAATAGGTTCGAAAAAGAAAACTCTCTCTTTTTCGAACCTATTGATCTACTCGATATATTCCCCCATCTCTTCCCATTCTGTCTTCACTTCGATGCCCATTTCTTCTGCCGCTGTTTGATTCATTTTAAGTTTTAAATTCTGAGGGTATTGAACGGGGATATCTGTCGTCGTCTCTTCCCCCCTCAAAATTTTCGCAGCCATCAGGCCAGCTTCATATCCAATATCTTTATAGTCAAAGCCATATGCTGCAAATGCTCCTCGGCTAACAGAATCGAATTCTCCTGCGAACATCGGAATATCTTTATCATTCGCTACGCTGATAACCGATTCAAGTGCTGATACGACAGTATTGTCAGTTACAATGTAAATCACGTCCACCTTACCAACAAGTGCTTCTGCAGCCTGTTTAACTTCAGCTGAAGTAGAGACACTTTTCTCAACAGCCTTCAGGTCTGTACCTTCCATCGCTTCTTTTACAATGTCCACTTGCGCAACAGAATTTTGTTCACCAGCATTGTAGATGAGTCCTACATTTTTTGCGTCAAATTCACTTGCTATAAATTCAATTGTTTTCGGAATGGCTTCTGGATGTGTATCAGTCGTTCCCGTAATGTTCTCTCCCGGCTTATCAAAATCTTCAACAAGCTTTGCACCGACTGGATCAGTCACGGATGTGAAAAGAATTGGAATATCTGAGGTCGCATTTAATGCAGATTGTGCACTTGGTGTTGAATTAGCAAAGATTAGGTCGACTTCATCTCCAACTAGATTTTGTGCAATCGTATTGCTATTGTTCATATCGTTCTGCGCATTTTGAACATCGTAGGAAATGTTCTCGCCTTCTTTAAATCCATTCTCTTCAAGCGCCATTTTAAATCCTTCATAAGCAGCATCTAGAGAAGGATGTTCAACAATTTGAGTCACGCCAATTGTATAAGACTCCTTATCCTCTGCTTCGCCACTACTAGAATCCGTGTTTGATGAGGAATTGTTCGTTCCGCAACCCGCAAGAGCCATCACACTAACTAGAGAAATACCTAACCATTTTTTCCAGGATCTCAAACGCCTGTCCTCCCCCAAATAAGTTTTCTAAACTTATTGTTGTTATATTCTTTATCCACTGAAAAGCCTTGACTAAACCGGGATATCGTATCGTTATGGTACACTTGCTATTCTAGCTTGTCAACGAATATTCAAACAATTGGAATTATTTAATATATTTTAAAAATAACACTTGATATATGACTACTTCTTCATAGATATTTTCTCAAACTCTTCCAATTTGCTTTTATAAATTAGTAATGCCCCTTCAACCATGTCTTCAAATAGTTTCTGGACAGAAGGAATAGAATTGACTATCCCACTTATTTGTCCTCCATTAATAAATCCATCTCCAAGTCGTCCTTCTACTGCTCCTATCCGATGTTTCTCTTCATCAGTCATCGCCGCAAAGTCTTCAGGCTTTACTCCACTTAATTCAGCTTTTAATAACTGATCTGCGTATTCAGTTCTCAAAACCCTTCTCACTTTTCCAACAGATCTCCCAACGATAACTGTTTCAGTATCGTTAGCTTCTAGAAGCTTTGTTAGATATCGCTCATGATATGGCGATTCTTCTGTCGCAATTAATCGTGTACCCATCTGTACTCCTTCTGCCCCAAGAGCTAAGGCTGCAGCAAACCCTCTAGCATCTCCAATCCCACCTGCTGCAATAACTGGTATTTGCACACTTGCTACGAGCTGAGGAATCAGGGTCATCGTAGTAATCTCAAGTGGAGAATTAATTCCAGCTGCTTCATACCCTTCTCCTACGATTAAATCTGCACCGGATTCTTCTGCTTTTTTCGCTTGTTTGACACTAGCCGTTACACAAATAACTTTTATACCGCACTCTTTAAGAAAAGGAACATAAGGTGCAGGATTTCCTGCGGAAAGAGAAACAATAGGAACTGCATGTTTTACTGCAAGTTCACACATCCCCTTTAAATCTGTTGTAACAGTAATTGGTATGTTGAGAGCAAATGGTTTAGCTGTACGCTGTTTCATATCAAGAAGGAGGCTCTCCACTTCTTCAAGACTAAGCGTTCCAGTTCCAATCGTTCCTAGTCCTCCTGCTTCAGATACCGCCGATGCAAGAATCGGACTCGAAATATTCCCCATCCCCCCCTGTATAATTGGATAACGAATGGAAAATAGCTGACAGACTCTTTTCATTTATATCCCTCCTTTCATTCATATAACGATAATGATACGAAACTAAACATTCGTGTTATACTTATTAGTAACATTCAAAGAAGATCAACATAATTCCTGCTTAATATGAAACTTCTATTTTGAAACACTGAAAAAATAGTTTGTAAGCTAAAAAAGAAGGGAGAGCAACTATGTTATTTTCATATAATCGTATAGCACCTACTCTCGCTCCAAATGTTTTTGTCGCACCCGGAGCAAAAATCATCGGAGATGTCTCAATCGGAGAGGACTCTACAGTTTGGTTTAACGCTGTGTTAAGAGGTGATGAAGCACCGATTAGTATCGGGAAAGGATGCAACATTCAGGACAACTGCACCTGTCATCTATTTGAAGGGTATCCTCTCGTTCTTGAGGATGAGGTATCAGTTGGTCATAACGCCATTCTTCATGGTTGCACCATTCGAAAAGGTGCTTTAATCGGAATGGGCGCAATCATTCTTGATGGAGCTGATATAGGAGAAGGTTCTTTAATTGGGGCACATACACTCATTCCATCAGGTAAAAAAATCCCGCCAAACAGCATGGTGCTTGGCTCACCAGGTAAAGTAATTCGTGAACTGACAGATAAAGATAGAGAGCTGATCAAGCTAACCATTGAAACTTATAAAACAAAAGGGAAAGAATTTAAAGAAAGCTCGTTCGAAATTAAAGAATAGAAAAAAAGAAGGAACTGGAGGTTAATCCTCCGTTCCTTCTTTTTATAGGCGATCCGTTAAGAGAGGATGCTGTAAGGCATCATAACCATTATCTTTGTTTGTTAACTCATTTCCTTCTTTAAAAATTTCTTCAAAGAAGCGAGAAGCCGGCTGTGCAAGTGTTCTGTAATAATCACTAAATAACGTAGCCGCATGCTCGCCCGGCCACTCTTCAGGTAATAGTTCTGAGGGGAGTCCTGGGTCAACGAAGAGAAATTTTCTATATTCATGAACCAGCTTTGCCCGTTCAACAAAGCACTCCCCATCACTCATCTTACCTTTTTCAATTTTACTTCGATCAATCACATAGCGCTCACTATACATTTGGATGAATTCACGATATTTCTTACTAATTTCATTCAAATCCCAGCATTCCTCTACAAGAGCCATGCTCTCGTGCGGTCCTTTGTAATCGGCTATAAAGAAATGGATATAATCGCGAATATCATATTTCTCAATTAGCAAATTCACCTGTTCTTCAAGATGGTTGGGAGATAGCCATAAACTAGCAGAAGAACTTCCAAAGCCGCTCCACACTAGCTCTTTACGCAGCTCATCGCGAATATGACGTTTCTCTTCAGGAATGTTATAAAGCAACATTCGCCATCTTCCGTCCCACTCTGAAGGTTGAAGTTTAAATATTCTTCGCGCAGCCTCATCCATCCTTTTAACACCGCGATCTGTTAAGTAATAAAAACTTTTGTTACCTTCTTTCCTGGATTCCACCCAACCTTGTTTACTCATTCTTGAAATGGCCGCTCGAACAGATTGATCGTTATGACCAAACTCTTTCAAAAGACGAATCAGACTTCCGATCCAAATTTCATTTCCATAATGTCTGATATATTCTCCATACAGTGTAAAAATCATTGATCTTGTATTTAACCCTTCACTCATCATCATACCCCCGCTCATCACAACTTCATTCCGTTATGAATACGTCGCTTAAATATGATGTTATACTACCAGAGCCATTGGTCCAAAGCAACTTTTACTTTCCCTTAAACACTGGTTTTCTTTTCTCTGCAAAAGCATCTAACGCTTCGAGACGATCCTCTGTTGGAATTGTTACTTCATATGCTTTAGATTCAATAGCCATACCAGTATGACAGTCCACATTCATACCTTCACGAACGGCAAATTTCGCCTGCTGTACCGCAACAGGAGCATTTTGACAGATCTCTCTCGCTAGCTCTTCACACGTACCTAGTAAATTCTCACGAGTCGTAACACCGTTTAAAATTCCGTAGTCGTATGCTTCTACAGATGATAGTTTGCGAGCAGTTAAAACTAATTCCATCGCTTTCGCTGTTCCAATCAAACGAGGTAATCGTTGCGTTCCTCCCGCACCAGGTATGATGCCAAGGCTCGTTTCAGTTAAGCCCATTTTTGTTCCTTCGACGGCAAATCGAAAATCACATGCAAGAGCGAGCTCAAACCCTCCCCCAAAAGCAAAACCATTCAGCGCAGCGATCGTTGGCTGGGGAAGCGATTCAACAGAGGAAAAAACCTCACGAATCTTCTTTACATTTCGCCGTACCTCACTTTCAGAAAGCGTTCGCCTTTCTTTTAAGTCCGCCCCTGCACTGAAAGCCCTTTCACCGGCTCCCATAAAAATAACGGCACGTACCTCTCGATTTGAGTAAATATCATCAACAATGCCTTGAAGAACTGAGAGTGTTTCATAATTAAAGCAGTTTAATACATCTGGACGATTTAACATTACGTATGCCACATGGTTTTTCATTTCATATGTAACGACAGCCATTAAAAAAAACCTCCTCTATGTTTGTAAGCATAGGAAAGAGCCGGGGGAGCTGATTACGCAATCAACCACCACGGCTACTTTCACTCTATAGCATCTATTCTTGATTTGCCCCCATTTTCCTGCTTTTTTTCTCTCATAACTTAACTGCCGTGAAAAATTGGTTTGCGTTTCTCGGTAAATGCTTGAATGCCTTCAAGATGATCATTCGTTTTTCCAGCTTCTCCTTGAGTCACAGCTTCCATCTCAAGTACTTCATCAAGATTACTTTCCCAACTTCTTTGAAAGTTTTGCTTAATGTGCTCCACCGCTTTAGGAGGAAGACTCGCTAAGCGATTAGCAAACTGGTTAATTCCTTGCTCCCAATACTCATTTGAGAACATGTCTGTCACAAGACCAAGCTCTTTGGCATCTGCAGCACTTACTTTCTCTCCAAGCATAGCAAGCTCCAGTGCTTTCGCATGACCAAGTAAGCGCGGTAGAAAGTAAGTGCTCCCAGAATCAGGAACAAGCCCAACATGAACAAAAGCCTCAATAAAGCTTGCACGCTCATGAGCTAACCGAAAATCACACGCTAGAGCAAGACTCATTCCAGCTCCCGCCGCTACTCCATTCACAGCAGCGATCACCGGCTTACTTGATGACGTTATTTCTTTCACCATTGGGTTATAAGTAGACCTGAGCATTTCCGCGTGATCCACACCTTCTTCAACGCTACCTAAATCTTGACCAGAACAGAAAGCTCTTCCATTACCTGTAATAACAATGCAGCGAACCTCTTGATCGTTTGTTGCTTGATTGACCGCTGTAGCTATTTCTTTGTTCATCAAGGATGTAAACGCATTCAATTTATTCGGTCGATTTAGACGAACCCAACTTACACGATCCTTCACTTCATACTCAATCGTTTCGAACATCTTACTAACACCGCCTCTTCTACTTTGTATCTGCTGTCTCTCCAACTTCTTCGCCAACCATTAGTGTAACAAGATCTCCCGCAAACCCCATCAAATCTTTCCCTGAGGCTTTTCCTTCTTGCGACTTCATACCAGCTTTCATCGCTTCGTGATCTTCATAATACATTTCACACATAAGATAGTAGTCACTTTTCCCCATTGGTGAACCAACTATTTTAGTTACTTCCATTTTTTTAAGACCGGGAATTTTTGATGTAATCGGAGCATGTGTATTAAAGTAATGTTCATCGAACTTTTGAGCATTTTCCGGTTGTTTGTACAATGCGATTAATTTGACCATTCTTCATCAACCTCTCTTATTTTAATTAAATCGACACAGGCTTCATCGCTTCAAATGGATTCTTACACGACCTGCAATACAATATACTTCGACAAGCAGCTGGCCCAAAAATATTGTCCATCGTTGTATACACTGATTCACAATAAGGACAGGGTACTCTCCATTCCTTCCCATCGTGTACTTCTGGGGGAGCAATGCCAAACTTTTTCAAGGCTTCCCTTCCTTTTGTAGAAACAAGGTCCGTTGTCCAGATCGGATACCGAATGAAAGTGACAGTTACAAAATCCACTTCAGGAATACTTTCTACAGCCAACTCAATATTCCTTTTGATCATATCTAGGGCGGGGCAGCCAGAGAATGTCGGCATAGCTTCAATTGTCACTCGGTGATTGGAGATGTGAACTTCGTGTATTATCCCAAGATCGACAACGCTTACAACTGGAATTTCAGGATCCTTTACAGTTTCAAGAACCTCCATGACTCTTTCTTTAAGAAACATTCTATGTTGTCCCCCTCCTTACCACTCAGCTGCAGGCACAGATTGATAGACTTCTGAAAGAGTAACCAATGCTGTCATTAAATGCGTTGTATGAATCCCGTTTCGTCCATCTCCTTGCTTCATGCCCATTGTAAAAGTAGACTCTTTTTTATTTAAGTATTCAATAAAACGTTGCTTAAGAATTTCCTCGCCTTCAATAAGCGAGAGGCGCACCATTTGATCTCCTAAACGACCGTATGAAAAAACACCACCTAGATCTTCAAGCACGGTGCTGATCGCCTTCTCCATTCTGATCCTCGCTTCAGAAGTACTATTCATTAGCTGTCCATACCACACTTCCCAGTGCATCATATGGTAGCTCATTTCAATAGAGATTTTTTGAACAATGTGTTGAAGAGGCTCATAAGATTCTTGTTTTATAGAATCAAGCCGGATTTTTTTTGCGAGTGTATAAAAGTAATTTCGGACAACAGTAAAAGCCCAATCATACGATGGATTATCTAAATAAGTCCCCGTTCCATTCGGTAACTCCACAAGCACTGAATTACGAAAATGCTCACTTGGTCGTTGATGTGTTAAAACATCAGCCTCGCCTTCACCAAGTTCTTCTAACAATGAATAATAAAGCGCTGCATGCCCCATTAAATCCTGGCTAATCGATGCAAACGCCACATCTTCTTCGATATGAGGAGCGAGGCCGAGCCATTCTGATCCCCTATAAGCTAGAATAAAGTCATCATCTGCTAATTGATAGATAAGTTCAATCATACATCGTTGATATTCCTCAGATTTCATTACCCCTCGCCTCCTCCCATAATGTCTTTTTCAGTAAGCTGTTCTTGCTCATACTGACGCCACTTTTTCCTTAAATAGCCGTATCCCTTAGTCTCACGATAATTCTTCTCCAGATGCTTCATTGCCTCTCGTTCCTCTTGACTCATCCGTTTAATATGATCACGTTTCACTACCCAAATATCAGCTGCCTGCTCTCTCCTAAAAAAATTTTCTTTCGCCATAATAAAGGCGAGCTCACGATTAGGTGCAAGAAGACTAAACTGATGCTGTAGTGATGCGGTATCCGTCTTCTTACTAAAAACCTCATAAACTTCATAAAACTGATTATTTTCTTCACTCACACCCTATCACCTCACTAAATTCGTTTTTACGCTTGAACCGAGTGCATCTCTTACCCAGCTATTCATCTCATATGAACGAACGCGAAGTGCTAATCGCTCTTTCGATTTAGGTCCATTTCCAGTAACAATTTGCTTGAATTCTTGCCAATCCGGCTGCTGATACGTCCATTGAGCAGTTGCTTCATCAAACGTTAACGTCTCATCTGGGATGGTTAATCCCAACGCCCAAACTCTTGGAACATACTTCGTAAGAAACTCCTGTCTCAGCTGTTCATTTGTTTTCGTTCGAAGCTTATAGCGCATATTCTTATCCTGATTCGTATGACCAGTATCCGCTTTTGATTTCGGTCCAAAAAACATAAGAAGAGATGGCCACCAATTATTAATAGAATTTTGTAACAAGGCACGCTGTTCTTTAGTTCCTTCCGCTAGAGCCATAATAATGCTTTCCCCATGCTGAGCATGAAACACCTCTTCCGCACAGATGCGTTTCAAAGCACGGCCATACGGTCCATAAGAAGTTCCTAACATCATCGTTTGCGAAATAATTGCCGCACCATCTACTAACCAAGCAATC
This sequence comes from Anaerobacillus sp. 1_MG-2023, assembly GCF_030547345.1. Taxonomy (NCBI): domain Bacteria; kingdom Bacillati; phylum Bacillota; class Bacilli; order Caryophanales; family Bacillaceae; genus Anaerobacillus; species Anaerobacillus sp. 1_MG-2023. The sequence continues at coordinate 130,533 of NZ_JAUORD010000006.1, forward strand.
ACTCCGGCATCTCCCCAAGTCGGTGCCTCCATATGAAAAACATTATGGAATTTCAACCTTCCAGAAAAAAGGTCCTGCATAATGTCATCTCGATCTTTTCCTAGTGGTTCCATTAAATCCTCAGCTACACGAAGCAGTAGCTGTCCATGCCCCATTTCGTCCTGTACTTTCGCCATAATCGCAAGTTTCCTATAAAGGGTAGGGGCTTTAGGAACCCATTCTTTCTCTGGCAACGCCCCCATGATTTCACTAATTCCATGCATTGAAATTAACCTAATCAAGGCTTCTCGATAATCATCTGGCATCCAATCATCCGCTTCAATCTTTTCTCCCTTATCAATGCGATCCATAAACTTAGCCATTTGAGCTTCCGAAGTTCTCACTATTCCACACACCACCTATATAACGTTTATTTAACGTCATTATATTTTATTGTCATATAAATATCAATTGTTTTCTGATTATTCATAACAAAAAGCTGATCCCAATAGGATCAGCTTTTTTGTTTAGACGTTTATTTGTTTTCTAAGGGCTTTTCTCAGAATTTTCCCAGTCGTATTTTTCGGAAGTTCTTCAATGAATTCGATTGTCGTGGGACACTTATATTTCGCTAAATGTTCTTTGCAAAAGCTCATAACTTCTTCTTCTGAAATCTTTTGCTTCGTTACAACAAAAGCCTGCACAGCTTCCCCAAAATTCGGATCAGGTATCCCGACAACTGCAGCCTCTACAATTTCTGGGTGCTTGTAAAGAACCTCCTCTACTTCTCTTGGATAAACGTTGTAACCTCCGACGATTACCATATCTTTTTTGCGATCCACTATATAGAAGTACCCTTCTTCATCCATTCTTGCTAAATCGCCTGTAAATAGCCACCCTTCTTTAAGGGTAACGGCTGTATCCTCCGGCATTTTATAGTACCCCTTCATCACGTTAGGTCCCTTAACTGCCAGTTCACCAACCCTCCCTACCGAAAGTTCTTGTCCAAGTTCATCAACTACTTTGTTTTCGACATTAGTGATGTTCCGACCGATTGAACCAGCTTTCCTAGGTCGGTCTAATGGATTGAAGCACGTTACGGGAGCCGCTTCTGATAACCCATATCCCTCAGAAATGCGGACATTAAACTTTTCTTCAAAACGGTGAAGAAGGGCGACAGGCAAGGATGACCCTCCAGAAATACAAATACGCATATGTTGAAAGTAGTCAGCACGGCCTTCAGGATATTGATAGAGGAAATTATACATTGTTGGTACACCAGCAAAAATTGTTGCTTTGTATTTCTCAGCAACACGAAAAACTTCTTGAGGACTGAACTTAGGAAGGATGACAATGGTTCCGCCTGATATAAGCGGTGCATTCATTGAAACAGTCATGCAGAATACATGAAACATCGGAAGGGCTGTAATCACCACATCCTGTGAGGAGATTTGGAGATATGATCCTGTATCTGATGCATTGCTAAATATATTCCTATGGGTAAGCATTGCACCTTTTGGTTTTCCGGTAGTACCGGATGTATAAAGGATAACAGCAAGATCATCTTCATTAATGGTTATTTCCGGTAATAACTTACCTTGATCTTCAAGCATGTTTGTAAACGTTTTCAATTTGGTGTTTGAAATCATTCTACTTTCTGTTCCCTCTCCAATATAAACAACAAGACCTACACCAGAAAGTTGATCGGCCATTTTTTCAACGAGAGGTAGTGCCTGCTCTAACGTCACGATTGCTTTCACATCTCCATTATGAAGGAGATAGCCGATTTCATCAGGGGTATAGATAGGATTGATTGGAATGATGACTGCACCCGCTCTTAATGCACCGTAATAACTAATTAGAAATTCCGGCGAGTTTCCTAAAATAAGGGCAACATGATCGTCTTTCTTTACTCCTTCTGCCGATAAATTCGCAGCAAACATAGAAACCTTATGCTCAAACTCTTTGTAAGATACAGCATTATCTTGATAAATGTATGCTTGTTTCTCAGGATAAGTGGCAGCTGTCTCTGTTAATTGCTGAGATAAATTCATTCGCTCTCCTCCTATGTGAATGAGTAATCATTCATTTTTAATTTTCTAAATATATTATATTGGAAGAAAATTTCAGTAGCAAGGGGAACAGAGTAAAGTTCATAATTTTAATCACAACAGCAAAAGTATTTTTTTTGGAAAGATCGTGATAAAAACTAATACTCCCTTATTTTATTAAGCTAGTTAGATAGCCAATCTCACAGGAAATAAAAAAATTAAGAAGCTGGTCTCCCAGCTTCTTTCATCTAATAAAGAAGATCGATAAACTCTTCTTTTGTTATTTTCCCAAAATAATGAGAAACATCTAAATGTTGAAGTGCTTCTTCCAATGAACCAGGTTCATAGCGAACACCAACTAATTTGTTTTCAAGTTCTTTTACATCACCAACACCAAAGAAATCTCCAAAAATGGTAGCCTGTTCGATGTATCCTTTTTTAACTTCAAGTCGAACATCAATCGAACCAATTGGAAAGCGTTTGGAGTGCTGAACATTAAACTTCGGCGATCGACCATAATTCCAGTTCCAGTTTTTATAGCGCTCTTCAGCAATTTTGTGAATCGCCTCCCAATCCTTTTCCTTCAGATTATAAGATGGGATCTCCTCTTTCTCTTCGAAAATATACTGAAGGAGCGTTTGTTTAAACTCTTCTCGCGTCATCTCCCGATCCATATGCTCGCTAATATTCGTAACACGACTTCGAATCGATTTAATCCCTTTCGACTCGATTTTTTCTTTGTTAACTTTAAGTGCTTTTACGACATTCTCTAAGTTGACATTAAACATGAGCGTACCATGACTATACATTCTACCTTTTGTCGAAAACTGCGCATTACCTGAAATTTTCTTGCCATTCACGAGCAAATCATTTCGTCCACTTAGCTCTGCGTCGACACCAAGCTTACCAAGAGCCTTCACAACCGGATCCGTAAATTTCTTATAGTTATGAAAGCTGTTTCCATCATCCTTTGTAATAATACTAAAACTTAAATTACCCTGATCATTATAGACGGCCCCACCACCAGAAAGACGACGGATCACATCCACGTTATTTTCGCGTATATAACTCGTATCAATCTGCTCAATAGTGTTCTGGTTTTTTCCTACAATCACTGTCGGATTCATCGAGTAAAACAACAAGTAGGTTTCCTCAGGATCAAGCTCCTTCAAAATGTATTCCTCAATTGCCAGATTAAGCCCCGCATCCATGATATTTTCATTATCTATATAAAGCATAGCCTTACCTCCTGTATATTCTTCTTCTATTCTAATGAAATATCAGTAAGGAATCAAAACCTGATACTTATGACACCCTGACTAAAGAACGAAAAACCCCGCCTACACTACCCTTTCCCCGCTTTCGCTCTACGAATATTGTAAACAAACGTACTTTGAGGAGGAGCAATATGAAAATCGTTTATTACGAAAAAGGTGAAATCCCTGTCGTCGTAGGAGCATCAAACTTAAACTCAAGCCTAACCATTGAACAAATCAAATCCGAAGGCGAAAAAAAATCCAAAGAACTAGCCAGACTACTCGGCCGAGAAATCGGCTTCCTAATGGACATGAACGGAAAACTAGACTCAACATTAGGAGAATAAAGAAAAGCGAAAGCGCCCGTTTAGCCTCGACAAGCGCTGGAGCCTTTTCATTTGAACACGGTCTTTGTGTTCATTTTAGAGGGTGAAGCGATCGAGAGGCTGGGCGCTGCATAACATAAAAAAGCCAGAACGGTAACATCGTTCTGGTCTTCTTTATAACTATTTTTCGGAATTCCACACGAGCCCCGTAGATGCAAGCATCACTTCACCATCAAAATGTTGTTTAGCATCCTTCTCAAGTTCTGATAAATCACCAAAGTGCGGAAGGTGTGTCAGCATCAGTGTAGATACATCCGCTTCTTTTGCAATTTTAGCAGCATCCGTACTATTCATGTGCCCCATCTGAGAGCCATCCATATCACTGTATAGATTACATTCTGAAATGAGTAAGTCAGCTCCAGCAGAAAACGTTTCAAATTCTTTCATATAGCTAGAGTCGGCAGTAAACACCATGCTATGCTCTCCATCTGTTATCCTTATTGCGTAACAAATAACCGGGTGCTTTGTTTTTTGAAAAGTAATAGAGAAAGGACCAAGTTCCAAAGTATCTTCTTCTCTATATTCCCTTGCTTCTGTATAAGGCTTATGATCCAAGTTATTAAATCCAACTTCATCATATGAATGACCATAGATTGGTAACACTGGAAGCTCAGATTTAATTTTTGATTGAATTAAGCGACCGTGGTAAAGAACCCCTGTATCTGCAATGTGGTCAGGATGGTAATGACTAATGATTACACTATCAAGTTCTTCTACAGATAGATGATGTTGGAGTTGAGATAGAACTCCACTTCCACAGTCGATTAAGAGGTTGTACCCCTCACTCTGAATGAGATATCCTGCACTCGCTTCTCCAGCCTTAGGGTATCCCCCCCATGGACCTAAAACAGTGATTTTCATGCTTTTTACCCCCCCTGTTTTTTCTCTAATAAGGCACGAGCCGTATAATGATCCGTTACCAAAACATTTGCGTAGCCACCTTGCAACGCCCCGTAAATCGCTTCAACTTTCTTCGGACCGCCTGCAGCTAATATTGATTTCTCTTTCCTTGAAAGATCTTCAAGATCAATTCCGATTGTTCGTTCATTTAACTCCTCATGAATAAGCATTCCCTTTTCATCAAAGAAGCGTGAACAAATTTCTCCTACAGATTTTGAATGAATCACTTCAAGCTCTTGTTCTGACACATAATCTGCTTGAACAATAACAGAGTCATTTGTTGGAATTCCAACACTATAAAGAGCGATATTCGCATTTCGGCCCATATCAAGCACACGCCGAATGTGCCTATCCTCTTCCATTGTTTGCTTTACAAGAAGGTGATCTACAATAGCCGGAACAGGCAAGAAGTGACTTGTAGCATGAAAGGCACGACCAATCATTTGAATGACTTCGTAGGCGTATGTGTTAGTTTCGGAATAACTAATTCCTCCGTTTAATTGTACAACTGAAACGTTTTTAAGTAATTGATGACGAAGATTCTTACCGATTTCATTCAGAGTTGTTCCCCAGGAAACTCCTATTAAATCATTATCTTGAATGGTGGCATTTAAATAATCAGCTGCAATTTTACCGATATGTTTTTTTACAATTTGATCTTCAAATTCTGGAACAATTGCGACTCTGGCATCTATAAGTCCATAAGCTTCTGCAAGATCGGTAGCAAGCAAATGCACATCCTGTGAAGGATCATGAATCTTAATTTCAACAATTCCTTCTCTTTTCGCTTGCTTTAATAAACGGGAAACAGTTGGCCTTGAAACCTCAAGTCTCTTAGCGATTTCCTGTTGACTATAGTCTAATTGGTAGTATAAGCGTGCGGCCTCTACTACCTTTGTAAGTTTATCCTTTTCCATAGCAACACCTGTATATTCAAAATTGGTTATCTTTTGGTAAGAAAAAGGCTTTCAGAAAGACCATTTTCGCCTTCTGAAAGCCTCTCACTCTCAACTAAAACCTATTGTATTATTTAGAGAGCATTGTCTTAACTTTAGTTACAACATTTTCAGGCGTGAACCCAAACTCTTTGATTACCGTATCGCCAGGTGCAGAAGCTCCAAAGCGATCAATTGCAAGGATATCACCTTTTTGGCCAACATACTTATCCCAGCCAAATGATACGCCCATCTCGATACCAAGACGTGCTGTTACATTGTCAGGTAGTACACTTTGCTTATAATCAGCAGACTGCTTATCAAAGCGATCCCAGCTTGGCATGCTGACAACTGATGCAGAAATACCTTCTTTTGCTAATAGTTCTTGAGCTTCAACAGCTAGACCTACTTCAGAACCAGATGCAAGAAGAATCGCTTCAGCATCTTCTCCACCAGCTACAACGTAAGCTCCGCGCTTAACACCTTCGTATGCTTGATCATGTGAATCTGTCACAACTGGAAGATTCTGACGAGAAAGCACTAGAGCAGTTGGGTGATTCGTTTCTTCAACGGATAGCTTCCAAGCAGCAGCCGTTTCGTTACCGTCAGCAGGACGAATAACTGAAAGACCTGGCATTGCTCGAAGTGAAGCTAGTTGCTCAACAGGTTCGTGAGTTGGACCATCTTCTCCTACCGCTACGCTATCATGAGTGAATACGTATGTTACCGGTACTCCCATCAATGCAGATAGACGAAGTGCAGGGCGAAGATAGTCAGAGAATACAAAGAACGTTGCTCCAAAGATGCGAAGACCTTTATGAAGCGCGATTCCGTTCATCGCCGCAGCCATGCCGAATTCACGTACTCCGAACCAGATGTTACGTCCACTATAATCCGCTGGTGAAAAGTCCTGCTCATCTTTTAACATTGTTTTGTTAGAAGATGCAAGGTCAGCTGATCCACCGAAGATTCGCGCATTGTTTTTAGCAAGTGCGTTTAGAACTTCACCAGATGCCGCACGAGATGCTGTGCTTGTTCCTCTTTCATAAGTAGGAACTTCACTATCCCATCCTTCAGGAAGTTCATTATTTAGAGCAGCAGTTAATTGCTTAGCAAGCTCAGGATATTGTTCTTCATAGCGTGCAAACAATTCATTCCATTCCTGTTCTTTCTTACTGCCAGCTTCTTTAAATTCAGCAAACTGACCTTTCACTTCTTCAGGAATATAGAAGTCTTCGTCAAACGTCCACTTATAGTTCTCTTTTACAAGTGCAATTTCATCTTTACCAAGAGGAGCACCGTGAGAAGTATTTTTGCCGCCTTTGTTTGGTGAACCATAACCAATTGTAGTTTTCACTTCAATTAGTGTTGGTTGCTCAGTATTGTTTTTCGCTTGTTTAAGAGCGTCAGCAATTGTATCCATGTCATTACCATCTTCAACACGGATAACTTGCCAGCCATATGCTTCATAACGCTGTTGTACGTTCTCTGAGAAGGACTGATCAAGATCACCATCAAGAGAAATATCATTAGAATCATACATCACAATAAGACGACCTAATTTCAAGTGAGCAGCTAGAGAAGCTGATTCTGAAGATACACCTTCCATTAAGTCACCATCACCACAGATGCTATATGTGTAATGATCCACAACATTGAAGTCGTCACGGTTATATGTTGCTGCTAAATGACGCTCAGCCATCGCCATACCAGTTGCCATAGCAAGCCCCTGTCCAAGTGGACCAGTCGTTGCGTCAACTCCAGGTGTCTCACCAAATTCCGGGTGTCCTGGTGTATTGCTTCCCCATTGACGGAATGATTTTAAGTCTTCCATTGAAACATCATAACCAAATAAATGTAGCATGCTGTATAGAAGAGCAGAACCATGTCCTGCAGATAAAACAAAGCGATCACGGTTAAACCATTCTGGATTAGAAGGGTTGTGATTTAAAAATTGGCTCCATAGCGTATAAGCCATTGGTGCAGCACCCATCGGCATCCCAGGGTGTCCCGAATTCGCTTTCTCAACCGCATCGATTGCAAGCGTACGAATCGTGTTAACAGCAAGTGAATCCATTTGAGTCGTTGTCATATGTATACACTCCTTTTTTTATATTGAAATTTAGTAAACACACTCATGAACAAATGTACATTTGTTATTATACATGACTTAATCAAAAAGAAAAAGGAAACCGATCACTTTTCATGTAAATTCTTTTTCCCAAAAATAGCTTCCCTCGAAACAGAGAATTCAATCCTTTTAAGACCAATAAAGTGATAACTAAATAAGCCTATGATAGCTTGTACAAAAGAATACGTGAGCGAATGCCCACGTTTCTTCCTATAGTAAATATGCTTTCACTTCATACGGTCTCATAATCGATTCATTCTGCAAGTGATGACTTACTTCCTGGTAATTATGAACCAGTAACTCTCCACCACTTAGTGTGTGAGGTAGCTTCATCTCACATGTTTCTTTTGAGAAGTTTGCTGCAAGAAGTAGGCTTCTACCATTATAGCTTCTTGTATACACGTACAAATTCTCATCTTCTTCTAAATGTAGCTGATAATCACCATGGATCATCACTGGAAGTTCTTTTCGAAGTCGAATCAAATTCTTATAAAAGTAAAAAGTAGAATCTTCATTACTTAAAGCCTTTCTCGCATTAATCTCATGATAATTGTCGTTTACTTTTAGCCACGGATTACCCGTTGTAAATCCAGCGTTCTCCTCTTCAGTCCACTGCATAGGAGTTCGCGCATTATCACGACCTTTTTTATGGATTGCTTCTAAAACTTTCTCTGGTGTTTCTCCCTTATCAATAACTTCTTCTTTATACATATTGAGCGTTTCAATATCTTCATATTCTTCAATTGAATCGAAGTAGACATTCGTCATACCAAGCTCCTGCCCCTGATAAATATAAGGCGTACCTTGAAGAAAATGAAGCCAGGCTGCAAGCATTTTTGCTGATGTTACTCGATATTCCTGGTCATCACCGAATACGGAAACTGAGCGAGGTTGATCGTGATTCTCCATGTAAAGACTGTTCCACCCATTTCCGTGTAGCTCAGTTTGCCATTTAGAAATAATTCGCTTTAAATCAGTGAGTTTCCACGGCTGCTGATCCCACTTCCCACCAGGTCCACTCGTCACATCCATATGTTCGAATTGAAAGAGCATGTTTACAATACCGGTGTCTTCATTTGTGTACCTTTTTCCATCCTCAGGTGTCGCCATTGGCATTTCACCAACAGTCATAGCATCGAATTTCTTCAGAACCTTTTCATTCATTTCATTCATATAATCAATAAATTTAGGTCCATTTACAAAATGCTCTCCTCCCCATTGATAAGGAGAATCTGCGGTTACTTCGGCATCCGGTAAACCAGGGGTTTTGGAAATCAAATTAATGACGTCCATTCTGAATCCATCCACCCCTTTATCTAGCCAGAATTTCATCAGATCATAGACTTCTTCTCTCAATTTTTCATTTTCCCAGTTTAAATCAGGCTGCTTCCTTGAAAAAAGATGAAGAAAATATTCCTGACTCTCCTCATCGTACTGCCATGCAGACCCACCGAAAAAGGAGCCCCAATTGTTAGGCGGCTGATCCCCTTTTCCTTCTCGCCATATATAGTAATCACGATATGGATTATCCTTCGATTTCCTCGCTTCAGAAAACCATTTGTGCTCATCAGAAGAATGATTAACAACGAGATCCATAACTAGACGAATCCCTCTATTGTGCATCTCTTCTAACATCTCATTCCAATCTTCCATCGTACCGAACTCATCCATAATGTTTCGATAATCACTTATATCATATCCATTATCATCATTCGGTGACTGATACACTGGTGAGAGCCAAACGACATCTATTCCTAAATCCTTTAAATAATCGAGCTTTTCCGTAATTCCCTTAATATCGCCGATGCCATCACCGTTACTATCGTTAAAACTTCGAGGATATATTTGATAAACAACGCTTTCCTTCCACCACTGCTGTGCCATGCTGCATCCTCCTAGAAAAAGATAATTCCTCAATTTGCGCAAACGTTTTCACTAACTATTATAAAAGAATGCTGGTTATAGTACAACAGCTAACAATCCCTGGTTTTCTATCAATAAGAACAACTTCTTTTATAATTGAATCAAGGATTGGTATAATAGAATTTATCGGCAAACCCTTCCAAACGAAGGAAGAATGTAGAACGAGAGGAGATAGGAGCAACAATGAGCATCATCCAAGTAAAAGATCTAAAGAAATCGTTCGGAGATTTAGAAGTACTTAAGAATATTAATACAGACGTAAAAGAAAAAGAGGTTGTATGCGTCGTTGGTCCTTCTGGCTCAGGTAAAAGTACCTTTCTTCGGTGTTTAAATAAATTAGAAGAAATAACTGGTGGTAGTGTGATCGTAAATGGCCACAACATAGCTGATCCTAAGACGAATATCAACAAAGTTCGACAGGACGTTGGAATGGTTTTTCAACATTTTAACCTTTTCCCTCACAAGACCGTGCTTGAAAACGTGACTTTAGCCCCAATCAAAGTCAAAGGGGATAATAAACAAAACTCAGCCAAAAAGGCGAAGGAGCTTCTCGCAAAAGTTGGCCTTGAAGATAAAGCCAATAATTATCCCGGGGAATTATCTGGGGGTCAAAAGCAGCGTGTCGCTATAGCAAGGGCTCTTGCTATGGAGCCAAAAGTTATGCTTTTCGATGAACCAACCTCTGCACTTGACCCTGAAATGATTGGTGAAGTTCTAGAAGTCATGAAAGACCTTGCCAAAGAAGGTATGACGATGGTTGTTGTCACACATGAAATGGGGTTTGCTCGCGAAGTAGGCGATCGTGTGATTTTCATGGATGGTGGATATATCGTTGAAGAAAACGTTCCTAATGAACTATTCTCAAATCCTCAAAACGAGCGGACGAAAGCTTTTTTAAGTAAAATCCTATAACAAAACGTGCAGGGTTTCCCTGCACGTTTTGTTATTATGTAGAGCGCATTCAAAATTTTTATGAAGCAATATCTTGCTAATATCCACTACTTTTCTTCATTATCAATAACATCGAATATCTTTCTAGATTCAAATAAGTCCACTACCTTATTCAACCACTCATAGTATCCCAACGCATAAGACATTTTATCTAAATCAGCTTCTGCCGTCATTCTTTCTTCGTTAGAAATATCATTCTCCAGTACGTCCATAAGTTCAGAAATGGATTCTCTACAAGCATCTCTATTCATTTCAATCCCTTTACGCCAGTGAATACAAAAGAAATCTGTAAAGGTTTGATACCAATCTGACTTCACCTCGTAAAGATCTTTACGCTCGCCCTTTCTCCATACCTTATCAACCATATTTAAGTCGATTAACGTTCTTACTCCGGTAGACATACTTGTCTTACTCATTTGAAGTTTATCTTTCATTTCATCAAGAGTCATTGGCTCTTTTTCAAAGAACATTGCACCGTATAGTCGCCCCACAGAAGGTGTGACGCTATATATATCCATATTTTTAGAGATGGATTCAATAACACGTTCTCTCGCATTCTCAACTCTATTGTCTTGCAAACTATGCACCTACTTTTCCAATCGTTTGTCATTTCATAGTTTAGTGTTAACCTCGTTGATTGTAAAGTTTACATGTGAACCTTGTAGCATATACTAGCATCTTTGACGATACTTAAGCATTTACCCGTTTAGTTTGTACAGTTTTTTCTGTATGTACTGAATTAACTGATTTTGAGCTCTCACGCCGTTTGTAGTATTAAGTACCTACACTCTATACTTAATAGGTCGGTAAAAAAAGACTAGTAAATGACTGATTATCGTAAATTTCGACATATTTCAGTGATTTTTGTAACTTTAACCGTTGAAATTTATTAATAAAGGTAGAGGTGAAACTATGGAAAAAGCCAAAATTACTGTAAAAGATGTAACAAAAGTATTTGGCAAATCGCCCAAACAAGCTATAAAGCTATTAGATCAGGGCAAATCAAAAAATGAAATACTTAAAGAAACTGGAAATACTGTGGGTGTAAATCGAGCAAGCTTCGATGTATATCCCGGTGAAATCTTTGTCATCATGGGACTATCAGGTAGTGGTAAATCTACGCTTGTTCGTCTACTCAATCGATTAATTGAACCAACTTCAGGTCAGGTTCTCATTGATGATGAAGATATCGTCAGGATGAAACCTGAACAGCTTCGTGAAGTAAGAAGAAAGAAGCTTAGTATGGTATTCCAACGCTTTGCTCTTTTCCCACATCGAACTGTTCTTGAAAACACGGAATATGGACTAGAGGTACAAAGTATTGGCAAAGAAAACCGAGCAAAAAAAGCGCAAGAATCACTTGAACTTGTTGGTTTGAAAGGATATGAAAATAGCTTTCCTTCTGAATTAAGTGGTGGTATGCAGCAGCGTGTTGGTCTTGCTCGTGCTCTTGCGAACGATCCAGATGTACTATTAATGGATGAGGCATTTAGTGCACTAGATCCCCTTATTCGTAAAGACATGCAAGATGAGCTCCTTGAACTTCAAGAATCAATGGAAAAAACGATCGTCTTTATCACCCATGACCTCGATGAAGCACTTCGCATTGGAGATCGCATTGCATTAATGAAAGATGGTTCTATCGTTCAAATTGGTTCTCCAGAAGAAATCATGACAAATCCTGCAAATGACTATGTTGAACGCTTCGTTGAAGATGTGGATCTTTCAAAAGTGTTAACAGCTTCACACGTAATGAAACGTGCTGAAACGCTACGAGCTGATCGTGGGCCACGTGTTGCGCTGGAGCTTATGAGAGAACAAAAATTATCTAGTCTTTATATTGTTGATAAAAAGAAAAAGCTGTTAGGCGCTATTACAGCAGATGCCACGGCAAAAGCTATTGAGGAAAAGAAAGATATCAATGACATTTTAATCACAGACCTTCCTACTGTATCACCAGAGACTTTACTCACGGACATGTTTGTAAAAATGGCAGACTCATCCCTTCCTCTCCCCGTTGTCGATGAAGCCGATAAATTTCAAGGCATCATTGTAAGAGGTGCAGTTATCGGGGCACTCGCAGGCCACGAAACTGAATCCGCGAAAGGCGAGGTGAAATAAATGCAACTTTTTCCTAAAATACCACTAGCTGACTGGGTTGATAGTATTGTTGATACGTTAACCGATAACCTTGAACCAGTTTTCGATAGTATTACATCTGGGATTGATTGGTTCGTAGAAGGGATCGTTTCCATACTAGGTTTCCCGCCAGCTCTTGTTCTCATTGCAATCTTTACGATCCTTGCATGGTGGTCAAGTCGCTGGCCAATAGCTGTATTCACGTTACTCGGACTTCTCTTAATCGATAATCTCGGTTATTGGGATCCAACTATTCAAACGTTAGCACTCGTATTAACTTCGGTCATTATATCGATTATTCTCGGTGTACCACTTGGGATTTGGGCATCACAAAGTGACCGTGTAAGAGGAATTATCACACCGATATTGGATTTCATGCAGACAATGCCTGCATTCGTATATCTCATCCCAGCTATTCTATTCTTTGGGATTGGTATGGTACCCGGAATCATAGCTTCTGTCATCTTTGCAATGCCTCCTACGATTCGTCTTACGAATCTTGGCATTCGTCAGGTGCCGGAAGATTTAATCGAAGCATCTAATGCATTTGGATCTACAACAAAACAAAAGTTGTTTAAAATACAACTCCCACTAGCTACTCCCACGATCATGGCAGGAATTAACCAAAGTATCATGCTTTCACTTTCAATGGTCGTTATTGCATCTCTAGTAGGTGCACCTGGTCTCGGAGCAGACGTATATCGTGCTGTAACGCAGATCAAAGTTGGTATTGGTTTTGAAGCTGGTCTTGCCATTGTTATTCTAGCAATTATGCTTGACCGGATTTCTCAAAATATAGGTAAAACAAAAAATTAAGGGGGAATTACATGTTTAACTTTAAAAAAGGGTTAACAGGACTTGCACTATTTTTGTCACTCACATTGATTCTTGCTGCTTGTGGCGGTAACAATGGCGGAGATAGTAGTGAAGGTTCCAGCGAAGGCGGTACTAACGTTGGAGAAGCAGTAGATTACGAAATTGTAGGAATTGAGCCAGGCGCTGGTATTATGAAAGCTACGACATCTGCACTTGAAGAGTACGATAGCCTTAAAGGTTGGGAATTAATCGAATCCTCTTCAGCTGCTATGGCGGCAGAACTTGGTAAAGCAATTGATGATGAAGAACCGATTATCGTTACTGGTTGGACACCACATTGGATGTTCGCGAAATACGACCTTAAATATCTTGAAGATCCACAAGGCCTTTATGGTGAAGAAGAAAACATCGAAACTTTTGCACGTATGGGGTTAAAAGAAGATCAGCCTTCTGCTCATACAATTCTTGATCAGTTCAACTGGACTCCAGAAGACATGGGCAATGTTATGGTCGAAGTACAGGAAGGTGCAAAGCCTGAAGAAGCAGCACAAAACTGGGTAGACGAACATTCCGACATGGTAGAAGAATGGACTAAAGGTGCTGAGGAAGTAGACGGTGAAGAAATCTCACTTGCATATGTAGCATGGGATTCTGAAATCGCAAGTACGAACGTAGTAGCTAAAGTTCTTGAGAGCGTAGGCTATGAGGTTAAATTAACTCAACTTGATGCAGCTTCTATGTTCATCGCTGTTTCTGAAGGTGATGCTGACGCAATGGTAGCTGGATGGCTTCCAATTACACACGCTGACCTTCTAGATGAATATGGTGACAACATGGACCGTCTTGGAGTAAACCTTGAAGGTGCGAAAACAGGACTTGTTGTTCCATCATACGTTGAAGCTGATTCTATTGAAGATTTAAAACCAGCTGAATAACATAAATGAAAAAGCGAGATGAGGAATTCCTCATCTCGCTTTTTTTATTAATCAATCAATCCTTTTTCTTTCAAGAATTCCATTGCAACATCCTCAGGCTCTTCTCCATCCATATCCACTTTTGCATTCATTTCAGACATTTCTTCTTCTGAAATACTTCCAGCAAATTCGTTCACAACCTTCTCAAGATCAGGATGTGAATCAAGAACTTCCTGTCGAACAATTGGCGCAGCATAATATGGTGGGAAGAATTGCTTATCGTCTTCAGTTGTCGCAAGATCGAAACGAGCAATTCTTCCATCAGTGGTAAAGGCAGGAATCACATCGACTTCACCTTCATTTAAAGCATCGTACATGATATTCGGATCAAGACTCACTTCGTCTTTGAAATTAAAACCATAAGCTTCTACTAGGGCATCGTAACCATCTTCTCTTTCGTAGAACGTGTGTGGTCCACCAAATACCAAATCATCTGAAGCTGGGATAATATCCGAGAACGTTTTTGCATTTACCTCTTTATTTGTGTCTTGAGTCATAGCAAGCGTGTAGCCATTCTCAAATCCAAGTGGTTCAAGCCAAACAAGATTATATTCATCTTTGTATCCTTTTTTCACCCGTTTAAAAATCTCATCAGCTGACTCATCGGATTCAGCACTTTCCTTAAGTACCGCTTCAAGACCTGTACCTGTATATTCCACGTACATATCAATATCACCATCGATAAGCGCCTGTTGTAGAATATTCACTTCACCAACACCGGCATCAACCTCTACTTCATAATCACTGTTAGCCTTTATGTACTCTGCAAGAAGGTGTGGTAAGATATATTGCTCAGTCCAGGGCTTACCAGAAATAACGATCGGATCACTTTCTTCACTTCCGCTATCTCCTCCACATGCAGCAAGAACCATTACAACTCCTAGTAAAAGTAAGGTAATTCTCTTCAAACGAATCTCTCCCTTTATTTTTTTGCTTTAACTCCTTTAGGAGTTGCCGCATTTTCTAATAATTTTAGAATTAAATCAAATCCAAGAGCCAGAATAGTTGCAGGAAGTGCACCAGCTAATACGAGCTCATCTTTATTCGAGGTAAGACCACGATATATAATATCGCCAAGTCCTCCTGCACCTACAAAAGTAGCGAGAGTTGCTACTCCGATTGTTAGGACAGTAGCTGTTCTGACACCAGCCATTATAACCGGTAGAGAAAGAGGAACTTCGATCTTCATCAAAATTTGCATATTCGTCATCCCCATCCCTCTTCCAGCTTCAATAGAAGATTGATCTACGGAAGTGATGCCAGTGTACGTATTTCTGAGGATTGGAAGAAGCGCGTAAACCGTTAAAGCAATAATAGCTGTTATGTTTCCAATTCCTAGAAAGGGAATGAGAAATCCGAACAGGGCTAAACTTGGTACTGTTTGAAAGATAGCTGCCACCGCAATGAATGGCTCCGCTAGCTTCTTTCTCCGTGAAATAAAAATACCAAGTGGAACAGATATTAATATGGCAATCACAATAGAGATGAACGAAAGGAATAGGTGCTCCTGAAGTGCTACTAGTATATCATCCCACCGATTCTGCATCGTCTCAATAAATAGAATGAAAAAATTCTCGTCATTCATTCAGGCTCCCCCCCTCTCTTTGATCATATTGTTCAAGTCCTGCTAACCCTCGCATCATACTACTTCTTGTAACTAATCCTGTGAGCTTATTATCTTCAACCACAGGGATATTGATCGGTTGATTTTCAGCAAATCGTTTCGCTATTTCAGGGTAGAGCGTGCTCTCATTAATGGACTCGATCACTTCAATCACATCCACAATTCGTTTCCCATCATCACCATAATGGTTTTGAACCTGTTCTAGCGTAACGACACCGATATATTCCTGCTCTGGCCCTGTTACAACCAGGCTATCGACTCGCTCTGATTTCATTAGACGGAACGCTTCTGCAAGACCTCTACTTTCTTTCACAGTTGCTACTTTTCTAATCATTAAATCGACAGCTGTTGGAGCTTGCCCTTTAGCCATTCGTTCATCACCTATGAAATTGCGGACAAATTCATTCTTAGGGTGGCGTAACAAGCGATCCGGCGTATCTAGCTGAAGAATTTCGCCATCTTTCATAATGGCAATACGATCGGCGATTTTCATAGCTTCATCCATGTCGTGCGTAACAAAAACAATTGTTTTCTGAATTTCTTTCTGAAGCTTTACAAGCTCGTCCTGAAGCTGTTCTCGACTAATAGGGTCTAATGCGCTAAATGGCTCGTCCATCAAAATAATTGGTGGTTCTGCTGCAAGTGCACGAATGACACCCACTCTTTGCTGTTGACCGCCACTCAATTCTAGTGGATAGCGAGACCGAAAAATAGAAGGTTCTAACCCTACAAGATTAAGCATTTCATCGACGCGCTTATCTATTTTATCTTTGTCCCATTTTTTCAGTTTGGGAATTAAGGCAATATTTTCAGCGATTGTCATATGTGGCAAAAGTCCGATTTGTTGAATGACATATCCAATGCTTCTCCTTAGTTCAACCGGGTCCTGATCTGATATTGGTTTTCCATCAATATAAATTTGTCCACCACTTGGCTCAATTAATCGATTAATCATCTTCATTGTAGTCGTTTTTCCACAGCCGCTTGGCCCAATGAGCGTTAATAATTCGCCCTTTTCAATATGTAAATTAATATCCTTTAGTGCTTCAGTACCATCAGCAAATTTCTTATTAATATGCTCGAAAGTAATCATTCTATCGCCTCTCCTGCCTCCCGAAAAATCCATAACTTCATAATACTTACCCTTTCATAACCTAATATGAAACCCTCAATGGCGCTTCATCACAACTTTCTTACTATTACTGTATCGTTTTTCCATCCATTTATCAAAAGAAAAGAGGCCGTCTCTATCAATTGATAGAGACAGCCTCCTTGTTTCATTATTCATTCATAGCTGGTTCCAAGCCATGCTTTTTACGCTTTTTCAATTCTACAAGGAAGAAGGTAATGGTTCCAATAGCAAAGATCGCAATAAACCCTAACAGAACATATACATTTTGCCACATGAAGTCAAAATCACCACTTGAAATGACGGCTTTCAAACCAGAAACTGTATACGTCATTGGCAACCATGTGTTAAAGATTTGTAGTCCTTCTGGAATTAACTCAAGCGGGAAGGTACCTGCACTTGTTGTTAATTGTAAGATCAAAACAATGATCGCTACAAATCGTCCTGGATCTCCTAACGTTGTAACAAAGAACTGAATCAACGCCATATAAGCGAGACTTGATACAATGGAGAAGAGTAGAAATAAGGGAATACTTTGTACTTCGATTTGCAATCCGTATAATAGAAGCGCATCCGACACAAGCGCCTGAATTACTCCCACAGATAGTAGAATGCCATATTTGCTCATAAACCATCCAATTGCTGTACGTGGGCTTCCAGCCGGATCACGAAGTGGGAACACAATGGACATAAGTAGCGCTCCTACAAATAGACCAAGTGAAAGGAAGTATGGTGCAAAACCTGTTCCATAGTTTGGTACAGATGAAACGGCTTCTGTATCTACATTTACTGGATCCGCAAACATATTGTACGTTTCCTCATCAGCATTTGTATTAGAAGTTTCCTCAGCCGCTTCGCCAAGTTTATCACGAAGCTCTGTTGTACCATCTGTGAGTTTCTGAGCCCCACTGTCAAGATCTTTAGATCCATCCGCTAATTGACCTGCACCGGATGATAAATCAGACGAACCACCTTCTAATTCTGTTAGCCCACTCACAAGCTCTTGTGAACCACTAGATAGTCCATTCATTCCTGAGTTGATTGTGCCAACATTATCAATCATGCTGTTCCAACCAGTCGCTACAGTATCGTTACCATCTGCAACCCGCATAGCTCCATCTTGAAGCTGAGCAATTCCAGACTCTGCTTGATTAATGCCATCACCCAGATCACTAAGTCCATCTTCTAGTTTTCCTTGTCCTTCATAAAGACCACTAGCACCTTGAGCAAGTTTCCTTTGTCCTTCTAATAGAGCATTCATCTTAGAAGAGACGCCTGAAAGTTTATCTGAAGCGTTAGCAAATGTCGCTGCTACTTCTCCAACTGACTTCGCCGCTGAACCAGATTTATCAGCAATCGGTTGAAGCTGGCTAATTAGCGCCTGCTTCTGCTCATCCGTATATTGATCACTTGCTTGAATCGATTCAATTACGCCTTGCAGTTCTTTAGGTACCGCTGTTGCATTCGTAACTCCACTCGTTAGTGACCGTTTTAATCCTTCTGTATCAACTTCTGGTAATGAACTATTTTCTAATTCTGCAACAGATTGATCTAATCCAGCCATTAACTGCTTCGTTCCAGCACGGCTTTCTTTTATACCAGATAGAAGTTCTTCTTGGCCAACTTTAAATTCACTCATTTTAGTACCAAGTTCTCCAAGCCCATTACTTACTCTTGAAGCTCCATCAGCTAGCTCACTAACTTCTGGTTGTTTTTCTTTTAAACCGTTTAATAAATCGGTGGTACCTTTATTTACCTTACTAATGCCATTTGCAAGATCAACGGACCCGTTTTCTGCACTACTAATGCCGTTGGTTAACTCAATTGACCCTTCATTGAGAGAGGCTAAGTTGTCTTTCAACTGCTGTGTACCGTCTTTCAATTCGGAAGAGCCATCAGCAAGCTCACCTGCACCATCTGTTGCTTCCGATAAACCATCAGCTATTTCACTGAACTTATCAAAGACAAGCTCACTGTAGTTTTCAGTGATGTTCTCAGCAATTTGAGATTTAATTTCACTAACAGCCGTTCCACCGATCTGTCCAGCTAGAAAGTTAAAGCTTTCATTGGGAACATATTCAAGGTTTAGTTTATCCGGGTGTTCATCAAGAACAGTTGTCGATTTCTGAGAGAAGTTCTCGGGAATTTGAATTTTCATATAATAAGTTTGATCTTCAAGCCCTTTGTTCGCTTCTTCTTCATCTACAAAATCCCACTTGAATTCCGGTTCATCTTTCAGTTTATCTACTAATTCATTACCGATTTCAAGATGTTCCCCTTCGAAATCTGCCCCACTGTCACTATTAACAACAGCGACGGGAATTTGATCTAAATTTTCATAAGGATCCCAGAATGCCCACAAAAACATTCCACTATACATTACTGGAATAAATAACACCGCAATAACGGGAATTAAGATTTTTTTATTTTTTAACAATGACGACCATTCTGACCGAAATAGCCGAGATGATTTTTTCATTTTTGTCCTCCTGTCTATTTGACCAAATTTCTCAATTAGTCATTTTAAGCCAAAAAAAAGCAATGTTCTTTTTATAAAAACGCCTCGATTGACCATTTTTTAATTATGGTCATTTTTTGCTACAAAAAGTAATATATCACCGTTTCGTTAGAATAGCAATAGCAGTATTCCACTTTCTTTGGATACTGCTACTTCAATTTAATCCCGCTCATCATATAAAATTCCAGGTGATTTGCGATCTCTTCTTTCGTAAATGAAGAATGAGTTTTTTCCCAGTCAAAAATGAGTGCAATATACATTTTAAACATAAGAAATGCTGTAAGAGAAGGATCACACTTCTTTACTTCACCATCAGAAATACCTCTCTCGATTTCTTGTTCTAGAAAAGAAAGAATGGCCTTCTCAACAAGATCAAGGGCGTCCATTGCTGCAGGCGTTCCAATCTCACGCACTTCTTGAGATAGCTTTATAGCTAATTTGTGCTCCTTCCGATGTTCCAGCACACTATAAAGAGCCCGATGAAGATTGACAAAAAAGGACTCCTCTCTACGAATTGAATCTTGAGCAAGCCCCTTCAACTCCAATACCATACCTCTTACAATTTCATTGAATAGCTCTTCTTTATTTTTAAAAAAGGTATATATGGTTCCTTTTCCTACATTCGCAATTTTAGCGACTTGATCCATTGTCGTTGCTTTATAACCAAACATGGAAAAAGATTTTTCTGCTGCTTCTAAAATGCTTTTTCTTCGATCGAACGTCATCATTATCCCCCTATTGCTTGGTGATTGGTAGTGTTATTGTAACCGTCGTTCCTTCGCCTAGTAAACTTGTGTAATTCACTCTTCCACCAATATTTCGAATTAGCCGGTTCGTGATCATTGTACCTAAGCCGGTTCCTTTCGATTTTGTTGTATAAAATGGAAGTCCGATCTTTTCAAGCTCTTCCTTGCTCATCCCGGCTCCATTATCACGAATAACGATATCTACCGTACCTCTTTTTGTTCCGTATTGCAAAGCAACATGAATCAATCCTTCTCCTTCAATTGATTCAATTGCATTTTTTATAACGTTTATTAAACATTGTTTTAATTCTTGGGGATTACCCCATATATGAAATGCGCCCTTTTCATCATATTGAATTTTAACCGCGTAGTACGAGGCTAATACTTCCGTTAATGCAACTGTATCTCTGACAATTTTATTCAAATCTACTTGTTCACAGTCACTTTTGGAAGGTTTGATAAGCATCAAATAATCTGTAATGATTTTATTCGTCCGCTCGATTTCTTCAAGCATCAATGGGGCATAATTTTGAACTTTGGTGTCTACTGTGTCAGCCGAAATAAACTGCAGAAGACCTTTGACAGTCGTAAGCGGATTCCGTATTTCATGAGCGATAGCAGCAGCCATTTTTCCCGCAACTGATAGTTTCTCAAGATAAACCGTTTCTTGAAGTTGAATATTTATTAATACAAGTCGTTCAGTTAAATAGAAAATAATGAAATAGGCGATTGCAAATGACGTGAAATAGATCGGATAAAAATAGGTTTTTAACGGTTCTAAGAAAATAAGAATGATGGCAATATACGAAATGATAAATAGAATTCCTGTGAAAATAATCCCTTTCCACTTTCGGATTGATCTTTGAAAGTAGTTCATAAATCCAATTGCAATGAGAAACCCAACAATCGCAATAAGAACTCCAACCCAAGCATTTTCTCCACCCATCCAAGTTCGTGTTACAGAAATCGTGATCATGCAAATGAGGCCAGGCAGTTTGCCACCGTATAATGTTACAAGAATAAGAGGAACAACTCTTAAATCAAATACTGTATCTCCGAATTTTTCTAACGGAAAGAGCATACAAAGCAGAGCCATCAAGGAACTGATCACTCCATAAATCATCTTCTCTTTCAGGTTAATCGAGCTTGCTCTTGTAAATGGCATGACCATATTCCAGAGAAATAAGACTGAAAAGAGCATTGAAATATTAATAAGTAAGGGCCTTGCCATTTCCGACATGATTCGTACTCCTTTATTACTAATTGTTGCCATTTATATTCTACCATTAGAGTTTCATCTACACTAACAAAAATAGATAATAGTTCCAGTATAACATTTGTTAATCTCTACAAAATCCACTCCTTTAAGTGAATGATAGCGAATAGAAATATAAAAAAGGTTCACCGCATTCGGTGAACCTTCCTTATTATTTGAAGAAATTTTGAACTGAGGCTACAGCTGCCTCCCCCTGATCGATACAGTCAGGGAGACCTACTCCATTGTATGAAGCTCCAGCTAGAAAAACGCCCGGCATTTTCTTTTCAATTCCTGAAATAACGGTTTCAATTCTATTACGGTGGCCAACCTCATATTGCGGCATAGATTGTCTCCATCTCGTAATTCGGTAAAACTCAGGGTGGCCTTCAATTTCCATAATTTGATTCAGATCGTTTAATACTGTCTGAACGATTTCTTCATCACTTTTCTCAACAATTCCATCATTACCTGCTCGACCTACATAACAACGAAGAAGTACTTTTCCTTTTGGTGCAGAATGTTGCCACTTACGATGTGTCCAGGTACAGGCGGTAATCGTATAATCAGCGTTTCTAGATACAACAAATCCTGTTCCGTCCATTGCCTTTTTTATGGCTTCTTCAGGGAAAGCCATTGCAACTGTTGCAACCGTTGTGGAAGGCATGTCCTTTAGTGGAGCTACTTCCTGATGGTCTCGTAACATATGATATACCTGCTGATGCGGGGTCGTGATGATAACAGAATCAGCTGATAACTCCTCGCCGTTTGTTGTCTTAAGCGTGTAAGATCCATCGGCCTCATTTTGCTTTAATTGATCTACGTTAACATTTTTTCTAATGTTAACGTCTGTTAAGCATCTTTCAATTCCCATCACAAATGACTGTAAACCTGATTTGACCGTAAGGAAAGCCGGCTTTTTCTTACCAGTGCTTCGGCGAGAAGGTGGTGTCGTCTTCTTCATCCCTAGAATTAAACTACGGTACTTTCTTTCCACTTCTGAGAACTGAGGGAAGGTTGACATAAGGCTGAGTTTATCGATATCTCCTGCATAAATGCCTGACAGTAAAGGTTCGATTAAATTCTCAACAACCTCATTCCCAAGTCGTCTTCGAAAGAATAGTCCAAGTGACTGATCTCCCTCTCCCTGTTCTCTCCTCGGAAGAACTAAATCTCCTGCTGCTCTAGCTTTCCCTTTTAAGCTAAATAGCTTTGTCGAGATAAATGGAGAAAGCTCCGTTGGGATTCCCATTACTGCTCCACCTGGAATCGGATAGAGCTGGTCATTATTTAATACGAAGGCCTGTCCAGTGGAATTCGGAACAAGTTGATCTCCCATTCCCACTTCATTCACAAGACGTGCTGCGCTTTCCTTTCTAGCAAGAAAGGAATCAGGACCACGTTCAATCACAAAACCATTTGTCGTATCCGTTTGAATCTTTCCACCTAAACGATCTTTGCCTTCAAGTAACGTGATTTCATAGGATCGATTTTCGTTCCTCATCTCTTTTTGAAGGTAATAGGCGGCGGTTAATCCAGTAATCCCGCCTCCGATAATCACGATTTTTTTTGTTTGTTTACTCATACTGTATCATCTTCTTTTTTATTAGTTCATGCTTCACAACTGTTGCTAATATCTCTATAAATTCATCCGTTGCATTGGGCATTTCCGGACGATGATAGGCTGCACCAAGTTCATTGGTCATTTGTTGACATTCGTAATCATTGTCATATAGCACCTCGAGATGATCAGCGACAAATCCTACCGGACAGTAAATAAATCCTGTGTAACCTTCTTGCTCAAATAAGTCTCGAGTTAAATCTTGAATATCTGGCCCAATCCACGGATCGGGCGTATTGCCCTCGCTCTGCCATCCAATGGCATAATGTTCTATCCCAGCTCGTTCAGCAATATGCTTTGCTGTTTCTTCTAGCTGTCCTGGATAAGGATCCCCGTTCTGCAAGATTCTCTCAGGCAAACTGTGAGCAGAGAATATAACAATGGTTTTCTTTTTTTCCTTAGCATCAATCTGGCTTAAACACGATTGTAATTGATTCACCCAATATTGGATGAACTTAGGCTCGTTGTACCACTGGTCGATCGAATAGATACTGGGGAAGCCCCGTTTATCTGCTTCAGCTCTCGCTCGTTCATTATAGGTCTTTACACTTAATGTAGAGTAATGCGGAGCAAGAACAAGACTAACGGCTTCCTCAATCCCATCTTTCTGCATATTCCGAACGGCATCTTCTACAAAAGGTTCAATATGCTTTAAGCCAAGGTAGCTCTTAAACTCTACCTCTTCGCCAAATTCTTCATTCATACGATCCTCTAGCTTCTGAGCCTGTTTTGTTGTTATATCCGATAAGGGAGATATACCACCAATCGCTTCATACCGTTCAATCAAATCCTCCAACATTTCTTCTGTAGGTCGCTTCCCCCGACGTATATGTGTGTAGTATGGTTCAATTTCTGCTTCACTTCGCGGTGTACCGTAAGCCATAACTAAAAGGCCAATGGTTCGCTTCATGCCATACCTCCCCCATTTCCATTAACTGTTCTTACGCGTATATTCGTGTACAAAATTCGTTAAACGCTGCAATGTCTCAACTTGAACTTGTGGGAACACCCCATGACCTAGATTAAAGATAAATCCTGGCGTCTCCATTCCCTGATCAAGAATTTCTTTTGTTCTTTGTTCAATGACTTCCCACGGTGCAAGTAGAAGTGCAGGCTCGAGATTCCCCATGAGCGGCTTATTAATCCCCTCAACTTCTCTCACCTTCTTAATTGAAATTCTCCAGTCTATTCCAATTACATCAACAGGGAGCTTGTTCCATTCCTGAATAAGATGACTCGCTCCAACGCCAAACATTAAGAGTGGGACATTCAGTTCTTTTAAAGCAGAGAATATGCGATTCATAACAGGAGCAATATACGTCCGATAATCCATATCATTTAACGCACCAACCCATGAATCAAATAACTGGATAGCTTGAGCACCCGCTTTTACTTGAGCTGTAAGATAAGCAATTGTCATATCCCCAAGCTTATTCATTAGCTGAAACCATCCTTCTGGATCAGAATACATGAATGCTTTCGTTTTATGATAATTCTTAGAGGGTCCACCTTCAATCATATAGCTTGCAACAGTAAACGGCGCTCCGCTAAATCCAATTAAAGGAACAGACAATTGCTCCCGTAGCATCTTAATAGTTTCCATTACATAAGGAATATCTTTCAGTGGATCAAGTTCACCTAGTCGATCAATATCAGATCTACTCTTAATGGGATTATCGATAACAGGGCCTACACCTGATTTAATTTCTACATCCACACCGATAGATGGAAGTGGCGTCATAATATCTGCAAATAGTATAGCTGAATCAACACCAAGCTGTTCAACGGCAAATCGCGTCACTTCAGCCGCTACTTCTGGGTTTAGATTCATTTCATGAAATGAATATTTTTCTCTAATTTTTCTATATTCAGCCTGGTATCGACCTGCTTGTCTCATATACCAGACAGGTGTATGATCTGTCGCTTCTCCTCGGCATGCCCGAAGAAATTGATCATTAAATGATGCTTTATTCATGCTTGTCCACCTTTCTAATTGCAAAACGTACTTTTTTACATCCTTACATACTATAGCGATCGTAAGCTTCAGTGTACAGATATTGAAGAAAAAAGTCATAAAATCGTCCAACTTTGAAGCCGTTTACATCGTCTACTTTACCATAAGTAACCGATCGTTTAAGTGAAAATCCTCACTCATTTACTTGTTTTTCCTCTATCTTTTTATCTTCTTTCTCTTCTTCATTACCTTTAAACCGATCAAACAAACTGACGGAAGCTTCATTAGATGCCTCTCCTTCTTGCTCTGTTAACGGATTATAAGGAACTACTTGATAAGATACAGATCCAAAGAATGAGATCGAGTTTCTTGTATATTTCCCTTTTCCTTCAACTTCAGCTATCTTTTTTCTCTCCCCATCTTTTATTTCATAGATGTGATAAACAATACGATCATCAGAGGATGCTGTCCAATTCAATTTGACAGCGGGAAGACCATAAAGGAAATCAAAATCTGCCTTCAAATCATTCACTTTTGGCAGGGTAATAGGTTTTTCCATATCTTTCAATCCTGAAGGCTTACTAAATTCCTTAGTACTATTCTCATCGATTGAAGTATTTACCACCTTTTTAAAAAGTTGAACCGGATATTCACTTCCACCCGTCAGATACTGTGATTCCGTTGTCCGGTCATACCCCATCCATACTGCACCCACCAAATCTGGTGTAAAACCGACAAACCAGGCATCACGCGAACCACCCGATACTCCCTCATACGAAGTTGTTCCAGTCTTACCAGCGATAGCCACATCTGCTTCTCCACTTATGGCGGTACCATTCTTAACGACACCTTCGAGTATTCTTGTCATATACCATGCCGTTTGTTTGGAGTATACTTTCTCTTCCTCTTGTTTTGCTTCACCTACTACCTTGCCGTCATTATTGTATAACTTACTAATAAAATATGGATCGACATGCTTTCCTTCTTGAGCAAAAGGACGATAGGCTTCCATCATTTCAAAGGGAGAAACGCCCTTATCAATCCCTCCAAGAGCGATTTTTAAATCATTATCTTCAATTGAAAGGCCACTTTTTTCAAGAAAAGATTTTGAATATGAAATTCCAATCTCATTTAATAACCAAACTGCAGGTGCGTTAGCAGATACTCTGACAGCATCATAAAGAGAGAGTTGACCAGCGTATTGGTTATTATAGTTAGATGGAGAGTACCCATCGTAGTCAGTCTTTTCGTCCTTTAATAATGTATAAGGACTGTATTCCTTTTTCTCAATTGCTGGCCCATATACGGCTATAGGCTTGAATGCAGATCCAGGCTGTCTCTTTGAGGTCACGTGGTTAAGACCCTTCTGAACATAATCACGACCTCCCTGAACCGCTACTACTCCACCACTCTTTGCATCCATCATCGTCAGAGCCCCTTGAGGCGGATTGTTAGGATCACTTCCTGGGAAAAGCTTTCCGTTTTGAAATTGTTCATAAGCTGCTTTCTGCAAATCTTTATCCATTGGCACTACGATCTTATAACCACCACGTAATACTTCTTCATTCGAAAGATTAAATCGAGTCTTCGCTTCTTGAAGCGTCATATCAATGTACGTAAGGAAAGCTGCTTCCTTTGTTACTTCTGCCACATCAAGAGATAGCGTCTTTCCTTGAAGTCGAACCGCTTCTTTGGGTGTTATATAATCCTGCTTTTCCATTAAAGATAACACTAAATCTCTACGCTCTTTACTCTCTTCAGGATGATTAATTGGTGAATAATTTGAAGGTGCTTTCGGAAGTCCAGCTAACATGGCTCCTTCTTCAACACTTAACTCTGAGACTGGTTTATTAAAAAACAACATTGAAGCTGACTGTATACCATAAGCCCCATGTCCAAAATAAATTTGGTTTAAATACATTTCTAATATCTTCTTTTTACTATAGTTACGTTCTAAATTAATTGCGATAACAGCTTCTTTCGTTTTTCTTAACCAAGATTTGTCATTAGTTAGAAAAACATTCTTCGCTAATTGCTGTGTAATCGTACTTCCGCCTTCTACTTTTTTTCCAGCAAGAATATCACGATAAAGCGCTCGGCCAATTGCTTTTACATCAAGACCATGATGATCGTAGAATCGGCTATCTTCAGTTGCAACGAAAGCTTCCTGAACATGGTCTGGAATATCATCTATTGAGACCGGCTCACGGTTTTCAAAATAAAGTTTAGTAATAATTTCCCCATCTTTATCGACAAGTTGGGTAGCTGAATTCATCACAAGCTTTTTTTCGTCGATGACATAGTTTCCAGCAAGTAATATCCCCAAATACCCTAATAATCCAATGAGGAATACAGCTAATGTTGCGATTAAGCCGATGCCGAGTTTTTTCATTCTATGAGGCACTCCCTTATTAACTTAATTACAGCTAAGCTTACATGAAATAATGTTATATTTGTACTATATACAATGACGATTCTGTTTAGTTTTTGCCAAATAAGGGTAAAGTATCAGGCAATTCTCCCTGATCACTTCATTGAAAGGATGAATAAGATGAACGTTTACGTTACATATGGAACATACGACTATTTATCAAAGGTAAAAGAAGATCATGACGGAGAAAATGTAAAGCTTTTTTCTAATTCTGATGGTGCTGCACTTTATCACGAAACGTCTTCCGAAACTTTTTTCAAAAACGCTAAGAAATATGAATTAATGGACGAAAAGGGCGAGGTAACTGATCCTGGTTTTGTTGTTTTAAACCATATTCCTGTTGAGGAAAGTGAACGAGCGATATTTGAAGATAGGTTTAAAAACCGCGCTGGGAAAGTGGAAAATGAACCCGGGTGTCAAGGAATTCGAATTTTACGTCCAGTTCATAACGATCCATATATCGTCGCCACATTCTGGAATACTGAGAAGGACTTCAAGAATTGGCAAACTTCTGAAGCTTATCAAACAGCGCACAAAAATCGTAACACAAGTAAAGGACTTCCAAAAACGATCTTTTCAGGAAAGCCATATCTTAAAACTTATCAAGTCGAAAAAACAGATTCGGTTTAATTCTTAACGTGGTCGGGTAGTTTTTAGCTTAAGTGAATTATTCATATAGGAGTGAGCCTCATGTTAGTAAGCGAGAGTGAAGTGAATAAATACACGATCGATACAAAAGATGGCAACAAAGGCGTCTTAAAAGAGCTCTATTTCGATGATGAACATTGGACTATAAGGTATCTTGTTGTCGATACACACAAATGGTTACCTGGTCGAAAGGTATTGATTTCTCCGATTTCAATCGAGCAATTGAATCATGAGAATGAAGCTATTTCAGTTTCGCTTACATCTGAAGAAGTAAGTGAAAGCCCTGATATTGATACCGATCAACCTATTTCTAGAAAACACGAAATGGAACTGAACCGCCATTTTGGCTGGCCTTATTATTGGGTAGGAACTAACGCCTGGGGTAACGGGATGTATCCAAGACCGTTTATGGCTGATGATTTACCTGATGCTGATTCAACCTTGCATCATTCTAAACAAGACGAAGAAAATCACTTGCGAAGTAGTAATGAAGTAGCTGGATACCACATTCAGGCGACTGACGGTGAAATTGGTCATGTTAAAGATTTCATTTTTGATGAAGAATCATGGCAGCTTCGATATATCATTGTCGATACTAAAAACTGGTTTTCCGGAAAAGAAGTACTGCTCTCTACAAAATGGATTCATGACATTCACTGGCAAGATCGATCGGTAGTTGTAAATATAAAAAAAGAAGAAGTTCGTCAATCACCAGAATTTCGTCTAAACGAACCCATTACTCGCCGTTTCGAAGAAGACCTTCATACGCACTATGGGAAAACGGGATACTGGAAATTTTAATGAAAGCGAGGTGGCCATTCACCTCGCTTATTTCAGACAAACTTTGAGTTGATTTCCCAGGAAATCTAACTTGTTGACAGCAAATCTGGATTTTTTTATATTAATGGCAAAGTAAAAGCACATTCGTCAGTTTAGTCCAAAAAACAAGAGCGAAAATAATAGGACAAGAAATAGATAGGAGATTTATTGTGGCGAATTCTAACAAAAAAGACAAACAAGTAAAATATCCTGAAAGACAATTTTATTTTCCAGCGCAAATTGTTGAAACATTTATCGCAAAAGGAGAAGCTCATAGTGACAGACCATTGAATCGCCAGTTCATTTTATCAATTCTAGCTGGTGCATTTGTTACATTCGGAGCTATTTTCTCTGTTCTAATTGCGATGGGAGTTGAAACGGAAGGTGTTAGTAATCTCCTTTCAGGAATAGGATTTGTAACAGGATACGCGATTGTTTTTATTTCGGGAGCCATTCTCTTTACTGAAGTTAACGTGCTCCTTCCTACGTACATCCTTCAAAGAAGATTTTGGGTTCCTAAGAATATAATGAAGTTTTGGATAGTTTGTTATTTTGGTAACTTACTAGGTGCCCTGCTGGTAGGTACTCTTGTCGTTGCATCAGGATCATTAACCCCTGAATTCTATAGCGAATTAGCTACGTATACAGAACACAAAATGAAATTCCTATCTCACGGAACGGTAGGATGGTTTCAAATTCTTCTCTCAGGTATTATTGCGAACTGGCTTATTGGAATGGCTGCGTTTCTTGCTACCGCAGCTCGTGATTTAACAGGTAAAGTTCTTGCAACTACACTTCCTGTTATTATATTTGTGGCAGGAAATTTCCAGCATAGTGTAGCCAACATGGGGTATTTCAGCACATCCTTTATTCATGGCTCTGAATACTCTTGGATGGAATTCCTGTTCTTTAATCTTGTTCCAGCAAGTATCGGTAACCTGATTGGCGGTGGGGTACTCGTTGCTCTAACATTTACGTATGCGTTTAAAGAAGAAATTAATGAAGAACGCCTTCCAAAAGAAGAAGCAGAGTGAGAAAAAGCAGCCTGTCAGTTGACAGGCTGCTTTTTATTCAAAGAGGATATTAATGAAATAACCCTGATTCTCTGGACTTTTTCATTAAATACTTTGTCTTTTTAATGATAACTTCCTTAAGTACCGCTCCTATGAGAAGGAACACAACAGAAAAAATCCCCAAAAAGAATAAATCTTCTTTTGCTCGTGCCCATACAATTCCTCCTACTGCTTCTCTCATTAAATCTACTGCGTACGAAAATGGTAAATAAGGATGGATTGCTTGAAAGAACTCTGGTAGCAAAGCAACTGGATACGTTCCACCTGACCCAGCAATTTGAAGAACAAGAAAGACAATAGCCATCGCTTTACCTACATCCCCAAATACAGCAACTAAAGTATAAACCATTAACATGAACACAAAGCTAATCAAGAGTCCAAATAGTACAAAAAGAACAGGATTTACGATATCTACATTTAGAATAAAGAGATCTCCTGACGTTACAACAAGTGTTTGAAGGATACCAATGCTAATAAACGTCAATAATTTCCCGAAATACACCTGGCGGTTAGACGCTTCTTCAAAACCTGTGGCTTCAGTGGTAAGTAATGAAACAAGAAGAAGTGCCCCTACCCATAACGATAGAACAGTATAGAACGGTGTCATACCTGTACCGTAATTTTGAATCGGAAAGAGTGAGTTTTTACTTAACACAATAGGTTCTGCGAAAAAGCTTTGCTCTGCCATTGGATCATTCTTCAGTAAATCAATGATCTCGTTAATATCTGTTTCTCCTTGAATCTCTCTGATTCGATCCGCAAGCTGGTTCACTTTATCATTTACGTAAGGATATTCATTCAACATGTATGCTAAAATATCTTGACCTTCGCCTATATTCTCTTCAGTACTTGAAAGAATTCGTTCCACTTCAGGGATGGTGGTTTGCGCTTCTTTTAACGTCGATCGAGCATTCGATAACGTCTTTTTCGCACTTGCCACTTCAGCAAGAACACGAGGCTCAATGTCTTCCTTGTACTCTTTTAAGAATGAATCGATTCGATCAGCTGTTTCTCCGGATTTTTCCTGAAGAGTTGTTAAAATATCATCTATTTCTTCTTGCTTATCAGCCAAAGTAGATCCAATTTCACCACTATCTGCTTTAATCGTCTGTAACTGTTCTTTAACTTGATCAAGATCAGCGATTGCCTCATCGATAACCTCTTGCTGCTGCGAGTTAGCGGAAGGCTCCTGCGCTCTCTCTTGAGGAGATTCTTCTCCTTCTTCCTGCGACTCCACATTCTCGTTATTATCGCTAGCTTCCTGTACTTGCTTCAATACGACCTGAACATCATCAATACGCTGAACAGAATCATCTACTTGTTGATTTATCTGATTTCTTATTTCTTCTACTGAGGATAAATCAATATCTGGCGATTTTAAATCCGATAAGAACTTATTTACATCCTCAGCTGTTTGTTGAGCTTTAGTTAAATCTTCCTCTACTTGCGGTGCAAGCTTATTCAATCGATCTTCTGACTCGTTTAAAAATTGTGTGGTTCCATCAATCGTGCTAATGCCTTCACTCGTAATTTGCTGAGCTTCCGGAAGAAGTCCTTGAACTTTATTTATCACATTTTCAGCATCTCTCGAGTCAGATAGAGCATCGGAAATCAAACGATTGATCTCTGGCAGGTTCTCTTCTAGTTTGAATACATATTCCTCGAATTGTTTTATGTCTGATAAGTCCTTTTCAAATTCTACTCCTAAATCATTAAATACTTCAAAGATTGTCCCATTCACAACCGATACAAAGTTACTTGTAATTTGATCAACAATGACACTCGCACCTTTTTCAGTGATCTTTGGTGCGATCGCATTTACTTTTTCGTTTACATAGTACTCTACTTCCGCTTTCTCAGGTTCATCATTAATAACTGTCCCGAGCTTCTCTGAAAAATCTCCTGGAATGACGATTACTGCAAAATAGTCCCCATACTCAAGCTTATCCATCGCAGCTTCTCGATTTGAGAAATGCCACTCAAGACTGTCATTATCTTTCAATTCCTTCGTTAGCTCTTCACCTGCATCAATTTCTTTATCCCGAATCGTTGCCCCCTTGTCTTCATTGACAATGCCAACCGGAAGCTGATCCGTTTGACTATAAGGGTCCCATGATGCTCCAATATTAAACCAAGCATAAAGAGAAGGTAGAATAATAAGACCACCTAATAGAATCGCAGCTACCCAATTCGATCCAATTCCCTTCCAATCTTTCTTGAAAATTCTTAAGATATTCTTCATTTGCAAGCCCCTACTCATCAAAATATGTATCCTCCAACTAGTATAATTCCCTAATAAGTGAATTGTCATGAGAAATGAGTCCAATGTTAATCAGTCCAGTCTCTCAACCAATTGCAATAGCTACTATGTGGAGGTATTCAGCCAATTGAATTCGAAATCAACTTTTTTGGAATTCTACTATCTGTGTGTACTTCACTGAATATAAGGGAATAAGAAAAGAAGATTATACGAAAGGAGTCATTATCGTGACACGTGTAGCCATTATCTTAAATCCCAAAGCTGGAAATGTTAAAATGGTCAACCAAATTGATACGATCCAAGAAAGATTACGAGAAAACTATGATGAGGTTTCCCTTTATAAAACAGAATACAAAGGACATGGTGCTGAATTAGTCGCAGAACTAGGCGACGAAGTAGACATTCTCATTGGGGCTGGTGGGGATGGGACCATAAATGAATTAGCAAATGCGATTTGCCAAAGAGAGAAGCGTCCTGTTTTCGGTATTATTCCTGGAGGAACTTGCAATGACTTCTCTAGAGCAATCGGGATTAACCAAAATCCACTTCTAGCAGTTGAACAGCTTTTAGAAGACAACCGTTCCCTTATTGATGTAGGTCGATCAAATGATGAGTATTTCTTGAATTTCTGGGGAATCGGCTTAATCACTCAGGCTTCTGAGAACATTAATCCTGATACAAAAGAAGTTTTCGGAAGGCTTTCTTACTACATTAGTACTGCACAAACGATCAACAATCCACAGCCTTTTCATCTTAAAGTAGATGCCGACGGGCAGAATTTTGAAGGGGAAGCTGTCATGATGATCGTAGGGAACGGTCCATTTACTGGCGGGATCCAAGCTTTCTTCCCTGACAATAATCTGCAAGATGGTGAATTTGATGTCTTAATCATTAAAGAAACGTCTCTCCCAACTTTTTGGTCCATTTTTCAATCGAAGGTTTTCAAGCAGTCGCGATTTAACGAAGATATCATTCATTTCCAAACAAAAAATTTAAAAATAGAAGCAGATCCAGAGCAAAATATCGACTGTGACGGAGAACGTCATCATACGACTCCGTCAACGCTCGAAGTACTGCCTGCATACTTAACTGTTCTTACTGGAGAAAATTTTTCTGAATGAACCCAATGTTAACGAGGATCTCTTAATCCAAAGAACCCATTCAAGAGAGAAAATACAAACAAATAGCCAGAGTGTACCAGCTGCATAACCTGCTAGAACGTCACTTGGATAATGAACACCTAAATAGATTCGACTAAATCCGATCAGTGCGATGAAGAAGAATACAAGTGTTCCACTTAACCACTTTGTCGTTCTACTCCTCTGGCTTCTTACAATAAGGTAACCAATAAATCCATATAGTAGAAAAGATCCCATCGCATGTCCACTAGGGAAACTATATCCCACTGCATCATAAGCAGCATCGATAGAAGGTCTTGACCTAGCAAAAAAATGTTTTAGTTCTGTCGTTAAAAGTCCGCCTGCCGCCTGAGCTATGACAAAAAAGAGAATGCTCCAACCATCACGTAGTTTAAACCATAGAAAAGCTACAGTCGCAACAGAAACCACTGAAATCCACCAAACAGAGCCAAGTTCTGTTACAAATTCCATCACACTTAATAATCCATCGGAACGAATGCCGTCTACGCCAGAAATAATCGCTTGATCAAATTGTAGCGTTTCTTTTTCTAATATTTCTTCTGCTAACTCTGAAAACAACATGATTGCCAAAACAGCAATGAATAGTCCAAATGCATTTAGCACAAGTGGAAACCACACTTTTTTTTGCTTTAACGCTCCTGGCAAGGAGCTAAAAAAATTATTTTTATTCATAATATCGCACCTTTCACCGTTTTCAATTCTCCAAACTCTGTGAAGTTCTTCACCTCATAAAATTCTTTTTAAAAAAGCCGCTGTGTCAGCAGCGGCTTTGCCTTTACTTATCTTTAGTTAGAACCATTCGTACAAGAAGATGGGCCAATTCATGACGTTGCTCTTTACTTCCCACGAGCCATAACTCTTGTAATAGCTTTTCTTCTCTATTCTTAGGCTCCTCCTTCTTCGCGAGATAACCCGCTACTTTCTCTGCAGCTTGAGCTAGCGCTTCTTCACTAAGTCCTAATTTTTCTCCGATTTCGACTCTAGTGGCAAGATATTTCTTAAAGTCCTCAAAATTGGAGAGAATATCATCCATTTTGTCATCGCTCATGCGATCTAGGGTATCATCAACTTTATTTACATCAAGCTGACTATCTTTATCAACTAAATGATTTTTTTCACTCATTACTTCCACTCCTTTTTATTAGTTGTCCATAACAGACAGAGATTTTTCAATGAATGCAGGAATATCGTCTGGATTTCTACTACTAACTAGATTTCCACCACAAACAACCACTTCTTCATCAAACACATTGGCCCCCGCATATTTTAGATCTGTTTGAATGGATTTAAATCCTGTGATGTTTCTTCCATTTAATACTTCAGCAGAAATGAGCAGCTGTGGACCATGACAGATCACGAGAGTTTTCTTATTTAGAAACATCATTTTTTTCGTAAATGCAACAAATCGATCATCTGCACGCAGTTCATCAGGTGAAACGCCACCTGGAATAAAAAGAACGTCAAAATCTTCCGCTTTTACCTCATCGATTCCTTTATCAGACGTTACTTTAGCCTCACCTTGTTTTCCTGTTAATTCTTGGCCAGCTTCTGTACTAATTACTGTCAGGGAATGGTTTGCATTCTTAAACTGCTCAGCAGGTTTTGTATATTCCACATCCTCAAACATGCTTGTCATAAGTACTGCAATTTTACTCAATTTAGGCCCTCCTATAGATTAACTAGTTATGATTTACATAGTTGAATATTACCCCTCCCATCATCAGTCAAACATCCATTCTATTCTTCCTATCTTTTTCAATGTTTATGTTTTATTAGCAAGGAGGAAGGGTAAAATTAATATGGAACCAAAACAGTACAGAATTAGAAAGGATGTTTAGAATGGCTGACAAAAAACAAGAACTTATCGATGGACTTAATGTTGACCTTGCAAATGAATACGCAGCTAGTATTATGTACACATACAATGCAGCTGTAGTCTCTGGTTTATATCGTCAAACACTAAAACCATTCTTTGAAAGTGAAATTGCAGACGAACAGGGCCATGCCCTTTACCTTGCAGAAAAAATTAAAGTACTTGGTGGTACACCAACTACTGCTCCTGCTGAAGTAAAACAACTTACTGATGTAAAAGAAATGCTTATTGAAGCTAGAACGGCTGAAAAAGATACCATTGATCGTTACGAGAAACGTAAAAAGCAAGCAGAGGAACTAGGATTTACTGAACTAGTTGTGAAGCTTGATGATATGATCGCCGATGAAACACACCATATGGAAGAAATGGACCGCATTCTTAGCGATGCTCGATTCGAATAAGATAAATAATTTTAAAAAGGCCAGCCGGAAATCCGGCTGGCCTTTTTTTGTTCTACTCTTCTTGTTCCTTTGCCTCAATGATACGTTTCCTATAGGCATTCATGGCATTTTCCCCTAGCCAGTCAAGAAAGTGATAATTCACATACGCCCCGACTATTGCTCCAAAACCAGGAATCATCTGAAGTAATTTAGGAAGGTCGATATAATCTCTATACTCGAGTTGAAATGACTTCCAATCATGTTCATCATTGAATTTATTTCTTATTTCTAACTGGTTAAGCGTATCATCCCAGTTAGCGATGCGCTCATAACTGCTCCTTCTCGCCTCATCTGCTGAAAAAGCAAGTTGAAAAATTGTAAGAATAAACACTCTTTCTTCAAATTTCTTAGCATCATATCCATAAACACTGGCAAGATCAAAAAGGAACTTCATCTTAATGGATAAAAGCAAAGGAAAATCAGCTAAACCAAGAAGGATCCCACCTGCGCCTGTACCTGCTCCTTCTGTAGCAGCAATACGTTTATACTTAAGTATTAATCGTCTTGCTTTTTCATCTCTCACTTGAAGAGGTTGATTGTTATCTGGTTCTTTAACAGTATACGTATTTCCAGCCAGAACACCTTGGACCATTGTTTTAATACCATTTGTAACGATCGAATGGATACGTTCAGGTATTTTATCGTTAATCCGATTTTGTATTTTTTTTGCTGAACGGGAAACCATAGAAGATTTTTTCTTTATTTTTCGTTCCCAGGATTCAAGCTCTTCTTCTACCTCACTTAAATAACTCATACTGCAAAACATCCTTTGGCTCTGACTTTTAACACCAAACCGGTCAACTAAATCTTCTGTTTTCCGGTACTGTTTCGAGATGTGGCTACAGCAACTGCGGCTGCCCCTACAATAAGGATCAATCCAGCCGACCCAATGTCAAAAGAAAGAACAAAAGAAAGAACAGCAAAAGTAACTGCTTGTGCACCTAGTAAACGAATTAGCAGGGCGCGAAACGCTATTACTTGTTCTTTATCTGACAGTGGATAAAGTTTTACCATCACATGTGCCTGGTAGTGAGGGAACAATGTTCGAAGTTGAACAGCTGTTAAATAAATAATGAGCGCAG
Source organism: Anaerobacillus sp. 1_MG-2023 (assembly GCF_030547345.1). Taxonomy (NCBI): domain Bacteria; kingdom Bacillati; phylum Bacillota; class Bacilli; order Caryophanales; family Bacillaceae; genus Anaerobacillus; species Anaerobacillus sp. 1_MG-2023. The sequence continues at coordinate 167,607 of NZ_JAUORD010000006.1, forward strand.
TCCCAACCACTTTACCTGTAACTCCAGGAACAAAAGCGATCACTACGAGTCCTAAAAGCCATAGCCTAAAATAGATACCTAAATATTCATTACTTCTAATAAATGCTTTTTGATAGAGCGTCTCATAAACATTATTTGTTGGGAGAAGTTTCTCCGCAATTGAGCTTAGTGTACGCCTTTGTTTAACAGACTGTTTTAATTTAGGGACATCCGTAAATAAATTAGCTGTTCGATAGAACTTCATACTTTGTTGTTCATCTAGAACAAGTAGCTTCTCCCATTTGATTGCATATTTACGTTGTAACGGAAGAAAGAATAGAAAAAGAATCGCTACAAGTATGAGACATGAGAGCGTTACGAAAATCCATGATGCCTGCGCCAGTAATAAATATGTTAATAGCATTGTAGTAAAAAGACGCACCATCGTATAAAGCCAGGAAGTTTGGTGAGCTGGTAAGTGGAGTTCCATCCACTTCATGATGACGTTAACTCCCTTTAATGCAATCAGGACAATAATTACAAACACGTAATAAGGCGTTCCAGCAGACATCTCGTGCTGATAGAGAGGTGCAAGAATCGTCATAACGACAACGGTTATAAATACTTGAAGTCCGAAACTATACAAGAGAGATTTGCGAAAGTAGCCGTGTAAACGGTTTTCCGCTGGTAGCATAAATACGAGATCGGCTTCTGACAAAAAGAACCTTAATGGCGTTCGAACCACAGTCACTGCAGCAATGACTGTGATGACCGCTAATCCAGGAAATGATTCAGGAAGTACTTTCAATAATTCACTGTAATAATACGCCCCGAATATGAGGGTAAGAACAAGCGTGAATAAAAAGCTGCTATTACCAATTAGTCTGAAGTAACGCAGGGCAATTTTCCAAAAGGCCCCTGCCCTTTCTTTCCATAGCGTCTCAAGCTGCATCATTTGCCACTCCTGGTCGCTTCAATATAGATATCATCGAGCGTAGCAGCTTTGTTGCCGATTTGATGCCGTAATTCTGTCATAGTACCTGACATCACTATTCGGCCATCGTGCAGAATAATAAATCGATCGCAATACCTTTCAGCTGTTGAAAGGATATGTGTCGACATTAATACCCCTGCCCCTTCCTCTTTCATCTCAAGCATCATATCAAGAAAGGACTGAATCCCAATAGGATCTAAACCAACAAAGGGCTCATCTACGATATAAAGAGATGGTTTTACGAGAAAGGCACACATGATCATAACCTTCTGTCTCATCCCTTTAGAAAAATGACCCGGAAACCACTTCTTCATATTAGTCATCCGAAACTCTTTAAGAAGTGCTTCAGCTCTTTCTTTCCATTCTTCACTTAATTCATAAGCTAGAGCTGTCAGCTGTAAATGCTCCCAAAGCGTTAATTCATCATACAACAACGGTGTTTCTGGTATATATGAAAACTGTTTACGGTAACCATCTTTATTTTCAGAGAAGCTCGTACCACCCACGCGGATACGACCATTCATTGGGTCAAGTAAGCCAAGAATATGTTTGATTGTTGTACTTTTCCCAGCCCCATTAAGGCCAATGAGACCAACAATTTCATTTGAATTTACATTAAGAGAAAGATCATGGAGTACAGGCTTATTCGCCTGGTATCCACCAGTAAGATTGCTAACTTCCAGAATTGAATTCGTCATAGGGTTCCTCTCATTTCGCGTCATTTGTTTACATTTTAACAAACTTTCAATTGGAGCGTGAAACAATGAGTGGAATGATTCGTACAGCACCCTGCTCACTTACCCCTATCCACATCTTACCTTTTTCACAGAAGACTTTCCATAAAGGACATTTTTCATTATAAATACTCGTCCATATTGTTAACTTTTGTTATTGACTCAGTTAAGTGGAGGTTTAGTTTCCAGACGAAGTAGCCGATCATCGAGATAAGAAAACTCACAATACATGAATAGATCGATGATATTAAGAACATCCTTATAGAGAGTGTGGCGTCTTCCCTTAAAATAAGTTGCACTCAAGGCTCTGCACCCCCGGCAGAGCCTTTTCTTATTCCGATCCAATTGTGCCTAGAAATAAATATTTCTTAGATCATATAGAAGTTTCGTTTGATCATTGGATTATGTTTGCAAGATATGGATGTACATTAGGAAGAAGCGGTCTTAACGAAAATGAAAATTATGGTACGATATATGAAAAGATTGAAAGGATGATGAACATGAGCCATTCCCCCGATTGCATATTCTGTAAAATTATTAATGGAGATATTCCATCTGCGAAAGTTTACGAAAATGAAGACGTTCTAGCCTTTCTAGACCTTACACAAGTAACAGAAGGACATACCCTCGTCATTCCAAAAAAACATCAGCAAAACATCTACGAGCTTGATCCCGAGACAGCCTCAAAGCTCTTTGCTGCAGTTCCTGAAATAGCAAATGCTTTAAAAGCGAACTTTACTCCTGAAGGCATGAATCTTCTTAACAATAATGAAGCGATTGCCGGACAATCTGTTTTTCATTATCATCTACACCTTATTCCACGCTACGGTAAAGGGGACGGATTCGGAGCGGTATGGAAAACACACGAAAATGACTATGATGCGGAGAAGTTACAGCGCCTTGCTGAAGGGATTCGTTCGCACATTAATTCTGAATGAAATTGTCTTGATACATAAAAGGAGACCGTTTACGGTCTCCTTTTCATTTGGGTTCGTTTCATTTCTTTTAATGTATAAAAGCCATTCGGAACAACCCAATCTGGATGATCAAACGTTTGATCTAATCCATTTAACATCGTTGACATCTTTGTTCGTAAGTCTGGATTCCACCTTAATTCATGAATAAACTCTTCTCTATGACCTCCATACCCTACCATAGCCTTCAGCTCATTTAATAAATCTGCTTGCCACATAGATTGGAGATTTGATTCCCCCGGTATATCTTTAAATCGTACATAAGAACCTTCTCTTATGTAACCGTGTGGGTAATAGTATGCGTAAACTCGTTCGAAATTCTCCCCTGTTTTAAGGGTAAGCTTGCCATGAAGGTGCTCTCTTAGTACATAACCGCCTTCCGTACGATTTAACAGTTCTAGCTGTTCACGATCAACAAATGTAACCCACACTTCTGTCTTCGCTCCCTGAACGGGAGCAATGACAGCAGGAAGTGCTCCATATGGTGCTAGAAAGGAACCTGCTATGACGTCTGTATCCTTTATTTCTGCACGATAATAGAGAATGAAATCACTAACATCAGGATTGAGACTAAACTTATATTTGAGCTGTGCTAGACAGACATTCGATCCATATGCGAGAAGCGGGATTCGGTCTTCAATAGGAGATAAACCTTCTGATAACAGCAATTCTTCCACTGTAAACTGTTCTGTCGTTGCAAATGCAAGAGAACCCGACACGTCTTCCCCTCTTGCATAATGAACAATTTGCTTCTCTACTGGAGTATTTTGAACTTCATCAATTCGATGTGCTTTCCCGTTATGGTATAGGAAAGATGAAGCTGGTCGTGGACCAGGATAAATATCTGGATGATCGTATGGTCCGATATGAATTGGTTTGTTTTCTCGATACATTAGTTCACACCACTTTCTTATCATTCACTTCTATATAGAATAGCAAAATGATGAAGCAGAACAAATGCTTCCGCTTCAATAGAACGAAATATTCGAAAAGATTAGAAAAAAATATAGCACCGCCGAATCCTTTAATGATAGGATGAGTACAAGTTAAATCGAGGCATCGCATTACATTACTAAAGGAGTGTCTATTAGTGGAACGTCGTTATAATTTTAATGCTGGCCCGTCCGCCTTACCTCAAGATGTACTTAATCATGCTCAAGCAGAACTTCTCAATTATCAACAGCAAGGTATGTCCATTATGGAATTTAGTCATCGTAGCAAAGAATATCAGAAAATCCATGATGGAGCCAATGAGCTTTTAAGAGAACTCCTTCACATCCCTGATGACTATGAAGTTCTCTTTCTTCAGGGCGGAGCAAGTTTACAATTCTCAATGATTCCAATGAATTTTCTTCAAACTGGTCAGCAAGGTAATTATCTTCTTACAGGAAGCTGGTCCCAAAAAGCATTAAAGGAAGCTCAGAAATTAGGAGACACGTATGTTGGTGGAAGTAGTGAACAAGATGATTTCAAACGTATACCAGAGCTCGACACGTTACAATACAGTAACAAAGATGCATACGTTCACTTGACTTCAAACAACACAATACACGGCACCCAGTGGAAGGAATTCCCCAAGCAAACGAATTCTCCTATCGTTGCAGATATGTCGAGCGATATATTAAGTCGCTCCCTTCCAATTGACCAATTTGGTCTTATTTATGCAGGTGCTCAGAAAAATCTTGGACCAGCAGGAGTAACTGTAGTCATCTTAAAGAAAGATATGCTCCAAAACATCCCAGATCAACTTCCAACAATGTTAGACTATCGTACTCACGTTGATAAGAAGTCGCTCTATAATACCCCTCCTTCCTTTGCGATCTATATGCTATCCCTTGTTCTTGAATGGACAAAGACTAAGGGTGGTATTAAGGAAATCGAAAAGATGAATGCTGAGAAAACAAAGCTACTCTATGACACGATTGATAGTAGTAAAGGTTTTTATAGCGGAACAGCTGAAACAGCAAGTCGCTCATCAATGAATGTAACTTTCAATTTACCAGGAAAAGAGCTTGAAGAACTGTTCCTACATGAGGCGGCAGAAGAAGGGTTTGTTGGGTTAAAGGGCCATCGCTCTGTTGGAGGATGTCGTGCTTCCATCTATAACGCTGTTCCCCTTGAATCTGTTCGTGCATTAAGTGACTTTATGCAGACATTCCATCACAAACACAATATTTAACACTTTTCAATAGGACATTCGTTTGTTATGATATAAAAAATTAGTTCTTTCGCAGCAGGCACATAGCGCACTGATGGAGAGAACACCGTCTTTTGACGGAGAATGAGATGAGAAGAGGAGAGATTTCTTTATGAAAACAAAAAATTTAGTACTCATGGCTTTACTACTCGGTATTGGAACAATTCTACACGCAATTATACCTGGCTTAATTTCAGGAATGAAGAACGATATGCTTCTTACGATGATGTTTCTAGGAATATTGCTATTTCCTGAGCGCAAAAGCGTTCTCGTACTCGGACTTGCGACAGGAGTTATCTCTGCTGCAACGACAACATTTCCTGGTGGACAACTTGCTAACATGATTGATAAACCTGTGACTGCTTTTGCTTTCTTTGGTCTTTATTTACTCGTTCAGCGGTTTGGCCAATCATTAGTAACAGTTGGAATTTTAACTGCAATCGGCACGATGATCAGTGGAGCTATATTCCTTGGAGCTGCTCTTATCTTTGCAGGACTTCCTGGTGGCGCCGCATTCACTGGACTGTTTGTTACCGTTGTTCTTCCAACTGCCGTAGTAAATACCATTGCAATGGTACTAATCTTTCCAGTTGTACAATCAATCCTTAAACGTACTAGCTTCGCTTTCTAAATAAACACAAAAAAACGGCCAATTTGGCCGTTTTTTTATATTTTCACTCCTGTTTCCCACTCTCGGAACTTTTCTAACTCCTGCTTTAATTGACTTGCAACAAATCCTATTACTGCTACATCATCAAGAAGCCCAATTCCCGCTAATAAATCAGGAACCGCATCAATAGGACTAACAAAATAAAGTAATGCTCCTACAATCATAACGACTGATTTTTTTGAAATATCGCGATAACTTCCTTTACGAAATTCCTGGACAAGTCTCGAGAACGTCTTCACGTCTACCCACATCTCATCCATACCCTTACGACCATTGTATAAGGCTCCCTTTTTCAAGGATTCGATTGAAACATCCTTCATTTTGTCTTTATCCTTCATAACCGTTACTGCCTTCTTTGTCATTCTCTTAAAAACACTTTTAATCATGCGATTCATTATTTCACGCTCCTTAAATACCCTTCTCTCTATAAGATACCTCAAATGAGCGTGATTCTAACCTTTTATATCGTTTTTATGTTTGCAAGTTGAAAGCCGTGGGGAAAATAAAGGACATCATTAGAAAATAAGCATTGCCATCGATACCCCAAGCACAAGAAAAACAATCGCAAACGTACCAAATAAGTAGGCGCTTTTTTGCTTTCGGATCATTCGTTCATTGTGAAATGAATATTTTCTAATTAATAACAGCCTGCTTACTGTTGCGGTTAATAGTAGACTGCCAGCTGCAATAAGGAAAAAGATAAATCCAGCCATACCCGTCCCCTCCATTTACCTTAGCGTATACTAAAAGGTATATGTGATGCCCACTGCTTTCATAACCACAACGAATTAATGAAAGGAGAAAGCAGGATTCTTGACTGGGATGGCGAACTAATGTCTTTAAGTAGAAGTATAAGGATTTGGATAGGAAAGGATGAACATCATGGGAAAAGCAAAAACATTATTAACAGGATTTTTAGTAGGCGGGGTAGTTTCCGCTGCTTCTGTACTTTTAACCACTCCGAAATCCGGAAAAGAATTAATGACTGACGCTAAAGAGAAGAGTGATGATATAAAGGAAGGATTGACTAAGCTTAAAAGTGATCTTAACGAACTGACCGCTCAAGTAAAACAGCTTTCTTCAGAAGGCAAAGAAATTATTCAGGAAGTAGCCGCTGACCTTAAACGATCCATCTCTTCATTTCAACAGGATATTGAACCAAATTTAACTAGGTTAAAGGCAGATGTCGAGGATATGCAGAAGACGATTGAAACAGTCAAAGAAGAAGTAAACAGTCCGGCTTCAAAATAGCCGGTTTTTTTACCGAAGATCAACAATATTCTAATATAGCTTGAATCATCTAGTTGTAAAGGAGGGCATTTATGAAAGAAGAACAGGAAATTTCTATTCAAGAAGCAATGATTTTTAGCCATCGAATTGGCCAATTAAGCAAAGCACTTTGGAAATCTGTTGAGCGAGATTGGCAAGATTGGCTCAAGCCATTCGATCTCAATATTAATGAGCACCATATTCTTTCAATTGCTTATCATCTTGACGGCTCTTCAATATCAGATATTGCGAAGTTTGGCGTTATGCACGTCTCAACAGCGTTTAACTTTTCAAAAAAACTTGAATCTAGGTCTCTCCTCACATTCTCAAAAAAAGAGAATGATAAGCGAAATACATATGTACAGCTTACCGAAAAAGGAGAGAAGCTGCTTCAGGAAACATGGAAACATTATTCACCAAGTCGAGATAGTGTTTTGAAAGCTTCGATGCCGATTAGAGAACTATACGGTAAATTCCCTGAATTTACTGAGATGATGTGTGTCATTAAAGGACTATATGGTGAGGACTTCATGGAAATCTTCCAAAAATCTTTCACCAAGCTTGAAAGTGAATTCTCTAGAGAACTCACTGAACAAGATGATGAAGAGCGTTCCAAACTTTTCTAACGATAAGGCGACACTTTTAATAGCGTCTCCATAAGTTCTCTATAAGCCTCTTCTTGAGATTGCAGTGCTTTAATGGTTGCGAGAGGCTCCAATTTAATATTTAACATTCCTACGAAATGCGTGAGCAACGTGGAACGGTTCAAGAGACCCTCCTCGATCTGCTCATGCATTTTTTGATTCACCTCTACGCATAGTTGATATACTTCTGACACTTCTGACTCTGTCAGCCCTCTGTCAATCACAAGGCGGTAAAAGGGGTAGTCTCCTTCCTCTTCCATCTTTGCAAGTAGGCGCATATGAAATTCAATTTTATCTAATCTTTTGTGGATAGCTTCCATCGGACTTAACTCCTTACTGTGCAATCAATAGTACTTATAGTTTAACGGAACGGGTTTTAAATTGAAATGTATTTTCCAGACTAATCCAGCGCGAAAAAGCGCTGATTTTGTCAAAATAATTTTGACTAATTTCTTTCTAAAAAAACGTGTTGATTTCTTCCGAGAATCGCTGTACAGTATACGAGTATTCAATAAACATCAACTAAATTGAAAGCTACGGAAGCAGGTGATTCTTATGAATTGTTGGAAATCGATTTATCTACATCGCGAATTCGGTACACATCGATTAACGATTTTCTCGATGCTGTTAACCTTATTATACTTTATTGCGTTTTATCTTGTGTTCAGTATGTTATACCCGACAACAAAACATGCGATCGTACCAATTTTACCGTTTCTCGGTTCCTTAGCTGTCCTTTTCCCTATTCATAAGCTAATACACTGGCTTCCTTTAACAATAGCCGGATTAAAAGCAACAATGAAATTAGAAAAAGGATTTGTAATCGTACCGATGATGCGCTGTGAAACGTGCAGCCCAATTTCACGTAACCTCTTTTTAATTGCGGCACTTGCACCTGCGGTTTTGATTACGACCGCAGCTATAATTGCATCAGTTTATATGCCAGCATATGTATCATTTTTCTCGATCCTAGCAGCTATAAATCTTGGGTTTAGCTTTAGTGACTTCCTTTACGCTTCTCAGGTGCTCCGTGCACCGAAGAATGCTTATGTGGAGGATCGAAGTGAAGGTTTCCATATTCTTATTAAACGGGCTTCTTAATAACTAATCTGACACTCTATTAAACAATAGACTTCAGAGAGAAAGAATAAAATATGATGCCCCTAATAGATTAGCTATACAATAGTGATTACTCGATTTTGAGCTCATTAACATGGCTAATAGAATAAAAACAGAGCGCTGAAATTCAGCGCTCTGTTCTTTTGGATTGGCCACTAGGTCAGCAGTATTGAATTCTTATGAGACTTCCTTCATAATAATATTAGGACAAGGAACTAATTAATAGGATAGTAAGCATCGAAAACAATTTCATCATTAGGAAGATCGAATGATTTAGCCCTTAGTTTCATATCATTCTTCAATTCTAATTCGCTTACAGCCATGTAGATTGTCCCTTCATCAGAATCAATTGTTATTTCAGGCGGCAATGATGCCTGCTTTTTTATAAAAGAAAGAACTTTATCACTTGGGAGTTCAAGCAAACCAATTTGAAAAGATTTTTCTTTTAATAAAAGGTCACCATTTGGCTGTACCTGTGGCTCAAACTTAAGAAAAAAATCAACTTTACGATCAAAAATCGTCACATATCCCTGAAAAGTTGCAAGTTCATCAAGGTTTACATTATAACCGATGTTCTTCTGTTTCTCGCTATACTTTTCAAGTTCTCGATTGATGATCTCGTTCAATTCATCTTTTTTCATCTGGATGGAAAAAGTTGTTTCAAAAGGTTCTTCTGTATTTTTCTCATTTGAGAGTTTGGCAATTTCACTTTCAGGAAAATAGTATTGATAGAATCCTACTATTCCTGCGAAGATGAGAATGACAGCAGCAAAGAGAATGATAAAGGCCGCCTTCCATCGGTTTTTAAACATTTGAACAGCTCCTTATGGGACGAATATTTTCCATGATACTACGGATTGAAAGATAAGTTAAAGTAAACCGTTATATATTTCTTCGAATTATCGAATTGGACTCTGGGAGGTACTGAAATGACCATGATTGGAATATTCTTCATCCTATTTGCGACTTTCATTCTAGTCACATTTAATTCAATGACAAATGCACTATGCTTGAAGAAAAACATTCCTGAAGAAAAACAGCCTAATGTATTTAGAACCATTAACGTTCTTATTACCATTTTGCTGATTTCTTCATATGTAGAAGTTTTATTCACTTAGAATCTTAAGTAGCCTATTACCTAACGAACGATTGAAAAAGATGAGGCCAAATGCCTCATCTTTTTTTGTGGTTTTAACCCGTTTAGGGAATCACACTGTTTTCTCGCTTTTATTATATCAATTCCCCATAAAATTCGCCTGTTTTGTGTAATTTTTCTCATATTTCCAATTGAATTTAACTTCACTTATCTTTCTATGCTATAGTATTAACTGTATCACAATTTTGTTAAATTTAACTAACCCTTTAGGAGTGTATGTTTGATGAAAAAAATGTTCATAATGCTTTCTGCATTGATCGCCCTACTCGCGATATCTGCTTGTAGCAATGATTCTGCGGATAATTCAGAAGCCGTAGTCGAAACAAGTGCTGGAGATGTTACAAAGGAAGAGTTCTATCAAGCGTTAAAAGATCAATCTGGTGAAGCAGTATTAAGTGACCTTGTCCAAACTAAAATTCTTGAAGATAAATATGATGTATCTGATAAAGAAGTCGATGCAGAACTTGATAAAATCAAAGAAAACTTTGAAACTGATGAACAACTTGAACAAGCCCTTCAGTCAAATGGTTACAAAGACCTTGAACAATTCAAAGTTGATGTACGTAAGCAGCTATTAGCTCAAAAAGCTGCAACTGAGGGAGTAGAAGTTTCAGATGAGAAGCTAAAAGAATTCTACGATGAAAACAAAAACCTTTTCACTGAACTAGAAGCGAGCCATATTCTAGTTGACGATGAAGACACCGCTAAAGAAGTTCAAAAGAAATTGGAAGATGGCGGCGATTTCGCTGAGCTTGCTAAAGAGTATTCTAAAGATGGATCTGCTGAAAACGGTGGCGATCTTGGCGTCTTCAAAAAAGGCGACATGGTTGCTGAGTTTGAAGAAGCAGCCTTTGCATTGAAAGAAGACGAAGTAAGTGATATCGTTCAATCACAATTTGGATATCATATTATTAAGCTAAAGAAGAAAACGGTAATGCCGTTTGAAGATGCTAAAGAACAAGTTGAAGAACAATATATGCTCCAAAACGCAAAAGATGTTCCAACTGTGATCGATGAGCTTATTAAAGAATCTGATATTAAAGTAAAAGACGATCAGTTTGAAGATCTCTTTAAAGTCGAAGAAGCTGCTGACGAACCAGCAGATGATAGTGCTAACACTGAAGAAGAGTCCACAGAATCAAATGAATAAATAAAAAAACGAAAGAGCTAAATTAGCTCTTTCGTTTTTTTATTTAGTGTTCTGTTATACGCTGTTTCCTCCGCTCCCGCTCTTCTTCCATTCTTTCCACATATACTCGTCCTTCTTCTTCAATATGGATCTGATCGATTTTTTTCTCTTCAGCCGTTAATTGCATCGTTTTATATCCGCTGTAAACAATCCCTGCTAGTACAAAATAGAGCCACCAGGGAAATGAAGAGAATACTCCCGATAACGTTGAAGACACTTCTGTAAGCTGGAATAGACTAAGAATCAATAGAAATCCAAGAAGTATAAGAACACTCTTTCTCACCTAAAGCACTTCCTTTCCTTCTTTCGTACAAGCTCCATTAATTATTACAATTTATGAGCAAAGAACGTGATTTATTCCTCCTAGAAAAATTATGATTGCCCGAACACTCTCTGTTTACTTCGCATATCAAACATTACATAATAGATAACTCCTGCAATGATCGCAAGGAAACTAATGAGGTAGAAAGTCCATTGAAATCCTAGAAGAGCTGTGAGTGGGATGGCAGCTGGTGCAAGAGTTCTTCCAATTGTAAAGCGAAGACTTGCAGCCGCAAAATACTGCCCGCGCATATTTTCCGGTGCCAGACGTGATACAAAACCCTCTTGAATACCAACAACCATCAGTTCCCCCATCGTAAATACAAGCATCGCAATGGCAAGTAGCCAAACAGATGTTACATGACCAAATAAAATCATGCTGACAGCATAAATCATGCAGGAAAAAATAAAAACGTTACGTTCTTTGAATTTACTCATTTTAGTCGTCATAAATACTGTTAATAGAGCAACTAATAACCCATTTTCTGAAATAAGCCAACTAAAAATGCGATTTCCGTCGGCCGTAATTACTGTATTAAAGATGGTTAACACTGGTTGGTCAGGTACTTTTTCACTCAAATAAACGGCAATTAATAAGTCCATCTGCATAAACGTTTGTGCTACTAATATTCCAGCAAGTATAAATAAAAGAAAGACCTTATCTTTAACAATGATTCTATAATCATGAAGCTGATTCCATATAAACCTTGTCCATTTTACAGATGAATCTGAAACGAGACTGTTTTCTCTTTTCTCTGGTGCTGTTTCACGGACGTAGATTGCAATCAATGCCGCGACGGCGAAACTGACAATAGAAGCGATAAGAAGTAAAGGAAATCGATGTTGAAAGAAAAAAAGACCGCCTAATATTGGCCCTACAACAACAGAAATATTTAAAGCTGTATAGAAAACGGCAAATACCGTATTACGATCTTTTTCCGCCACAACATCTGCCACCATTGCGTGACTAGCCGGCCAATACAATGACCCAAACACCCCAAGAATGGAGAAGCTAATGAACGTTAGCATTGGTGAAACAAGCCATGGGGAGTTTGCAAAAGCAAATACAACAAAGGTGAGTCCTTGACCCACTGCAGAGATAAACATCATTTTCTTTCGTCCATACTGATCTGCACAATATCCTCCTACTAAGTTAGCTACAACAGCAACAACCTGTGATAAAACAAGTAAGAGTCCGGCCATTCCTTTGCCAAAGGACTCCGAAAAGTAAATAGCCATAAACGGAAAGAACATCCAAAAAAGAATGTTCATCATCCCTTCACCCAAAAGCCGTATCTTTAAATTCCGATCCCAATCTTTTATTCTCATGTACTTCCTCCACTATGTATGTATCCTAAGGCTAATTTAGTAAACTTAATGGATACTTGGCTTGTTTATACGCTTACAATTAACTTAACAGGACCAAAAAAAAGAGAAACGGCTCATAGAGCACATTTCTCTTGGGTTTGCCTGTTTTATTTTTTCGAGCTATCAATAGTACTCATATTAGGCTTGTAGAATGAACGATTATCTAGTGCAAACACTCGATCAGTAAATTCGCCAGGTTCTACCTTATCAAGAGCTCTATCGAGCATATTCATTTTTGCATCAATATTATCAATCATATGCAGCATTTCTGCTTCACGAATCATTGGAGGTTTAGGGCTCCCCCAATCCGCTTTTCCATGATGACTTAAGATAAGATGTTGAAGAAGCATCACTTCTTCACCGTCAATTTCTAATTCCTTTGCAGCCTGCCCGATTTCATTAACCATGATGGAAATATGGCCAAGTAATTTCCCTTCGTTCGTATAGCTTGCTGCGATGGATCCGGATAGTTCGACTACTTTTCCAAGATCGTGGAGGATTATCCCACCATATAGCAGATCCGTATCTAGAGAAGGATAAAGAGTCGCTAACGACTTGGCAATATCAAGCATCGAAACAACATGATAGGACAAGCCTGACACAAATTCATGGTGATTTTTCGTTGCTGCAGGAAAAGTCAGAAAGTCATTTTGGTGTTTTTTCACAAGGTGACGTGTAATCCGTTGGATGTTTGGGTTACGCATTTCAAATACATACTGCGTCACTTTCTCCATGATTTCGTTCACCTCAAGAGGTGCCGTTTCAACGAAATCACCCACCTTGACTTGATCCATGTCTGTTGCAAGACGTATCGCTTTAATTCTAAGCTGATTGCGTCCACGGTAGCTTGTCACGTCTCCTTTTACCTTGATGATCTGCTGAGCATCAAAGCTTTCTTCATCGTCTGGAGAAGCATCCCAGAGCTTTGCTTCAATATCTCCAGATTTATCTTGAAGAATTAAAGTAAGGAAAGGTTTTCCGTTACTTGCTACACCTTTTACTGATGATTTAATTAATAAGTAGTGATCAACTTGATCTCCTACGCGATAATGTCCGATTCCTTTGAATTCCTTCATCTTTCCACCTCCGGGGCAAAATGTATTTACCTAGTATAGCATAGCCCTAATACATCATTAGGACCTTTCGCTTCTTTTTTTTGGCAATATAATTGAGAACACCACACCATGGTCCAAGTTCGCCACTTCTGCTTTACCTGAATGACGCTCAGCAATTTTCTTTACAATAGCTAGACCAATCCCAAATTGACCTTTATCCCCTTTTTGGAAAGGTTCAAACAACTGCTCTTTTTCTACCTTTTGAAACGAAATTTTCTCTCCATCATTAAACACTTCTAGTATGATGGTTTCATCCCTCTGGATTGCATTTAAGTGAATGTCGCTTTTCGCATACCGCAATGCATTTTGAACAAGATTGTCCATAGCGGTTAACATCTGTTCATGAACAGCCATCAATTCAACATTTTCACCGGATATTGTAAAGGTCACATCTTCACGCTGGAACATGAATCGTTCACGAATCTCTTCAGCAAGAACCCCAAATCGAAATGGTTCCCAGTTTCCCTCAGGTTCATCAATGGAATCTAGTTTAATATAAGTAAGCATTCCTTTTACCCTTTGATCCATCCGATCGGACTCATTTAGGATAATTGTCATTGTATTATCAAGAGAATCTGGCATCACGCCATCTTTAATGGATTGGGCATAACTTTTAATGATCATAATTGGTGTCTTCAATTCATGGGAGGCATGCTGTATAAACGTCTTCTGAGCCTTATCATACCTCATTAAGTTCTGTCTCATTGATTCAAATTGATTGGAAAGCTTCTGGAACTCTTCATCACCTTCCCACTTGAAAGGTTCCTTCCAATTGCGGTTAGCAATTTGGTCGAAGCGTTCTCCGAGAACGGTTAGTGGTCTCCGTAAATACCTTGCAATCCACGCTGCAGGCAAAAGACTAAGCAATAATGCAAAAAGCAAAATAATGATAAGTCTAAACCAGAGGCGATCAATCATTTGATTACGATACGTGTCCCACATATAAGAGATAAAGTACGCTTCTTGTCCATTAACATCTACTTTAGATATCACATAAAACAAGGATGCCTGATTATTATACGTTAACTCATAGCGCCCCTTCTCTCCTTTCTGATCAAGTGCGTTTTTACGCATTTCGATAATTACTTCATCAGGTATGGGGTCTCCCTGCAATGGTCCACTATAAAGTCTTGTAATCAACGTATGACCAACCGAACGTTCCGCGTCTCTTCGTTCAATAAAATCTTGATCCGTTTGAGGAGGAAGTGGCCCGTCTTGATCCGGAAACGTATATCGCTGTTGCTCACTTTCAATAATCTGATACGTCTCTTCAGTTAGCGTGCCTTTAATGGAGAGAGGGTAAATCACCGCAATCACTACCCCAACAAGCAGAACAAGAATCATAAAGGAGAGCCAGATTCTTTTCGTTAAATTTAAGCGAATCATGTAATCAACCGGTAACCAAGGCCGTATGACGTTTCAAGGTTCATGCGTGGCATTTTCTTTCTTACTCGTCTGATCACATCGTCAACAGCACGATCTGATCCCACATAATCATCCCCCCATACCTGAACAAGAATTTGTTCACGGGATAAGGTTTGATTCACATGCTCGACTAGGAAAAGAATTAAATCCATTTCCTTCGTCGTTAATTCAACTGGTTCTCCTCGATCAAGTACTTTTCTCGATACCGGATCTATTTCATACTCCACAATCTCAAACTTTTTCTGGGAAGATTGTTGGTACACTCTCTTTAATAATTTTTTGGCGCGAATAATAAGTTCTCTCGGCATAAATGGTTTAGCAATGTAGTCATCGCTTCCTAATTCCAGTCCTACAATACGATCTAGATCCTCATCTCTCGCAGAAATGAAAATAACCGGTACGTCGTCTTCAGCTTTTATTTTCTTTAATAACTCATACCCATCTATCCC
The DNA here is from genome assembly GCF_030547345.1 of Anaerobacillus sp. 1_MG-2023. Lineage (NCBI taxonomy): Bacteria > Bacillati > Bacillota > Bacilli > Caryophanales > Bacillaceae > Anaerobacillus > Anaerobacillus sp. 1_MG-2023. The sequence goes on from NZ_JAUORD010000006.1 coordinate 183,210, forward strand.
AGGTAGCATGATATCTAGAATCCACAGGTGACAGGATTCGTGAATACTCTCGAGTGCTTCCTCGCCACTCATAAACGTTTTAACTTGAAACCCTTCTTTTTCCATATACGTTTTTAAAATTTGCACAAGATTTTCTTCATCTTCAACTAAATGTATTTTATATACTTCTTCCATAAGATCACCTCATTAAATTGTCCCTTTTTTTGTGGAAGCTGGCGACTGATCAAGTATGTGAATCCTGTCATCAAGCCCAGCTGTTGTAGCTGTATGACACGTTAATAAAACAACCTGATGGTCTTTTGAAAATCTTTTAATAAATGATTTCGCAACATCTGTTCTTTTTTCATCAAAGTTCACAAAAATGTCGTCGAGAAAAATAGGCATCTGAACTGTCGAAATAGACGCAAGTGATAGTCTTATGCAAAGGTATAACTGCTCTGCGGTGCCTCTACTTAACTCAGACGGCTTGTATGCTCTGCCGTCCACGTTCAGCACTCGGAATTTATTACCTTCTACAGGAGGATAAATGGCTGTATACCGCCCTTCTGTGATTAAGTTGAAATAGCTCTCTGCTTTCTTTATGACCTCGGGTAGACGTTCTTCCTGATACCTTGCCTTCGCCCTCGTTAGAAAATCAGATGCTACCTTCAGTACAGACCATTTCCACGCAAGAGAATTAATCTCATCTTCCTTCTGCTGGCGCTGTAAGAGAAGTTCTTCGTAAGTTCCATCTTCTGTTAAGAGACGAATTTGTTCGTTTTCATTTGCTATCTGTTGATAAAGTCCTTGCTGCTTTTTCATAATAGAAGTTTCGTTGTGTTCCAGCTGTTCACGATGATAATCGATTTCTTCCACCGTAGTATGCTCCACGAACGATTCATCACTTAATTGGGAAGTAATCGTTGCAAGCTGGCGTTTAAGCTCTTGGGCTTCTTTATGAGCCTTTCCCTTCACACGAAACGCTTCCTCATTATCTTCACCGGCTAAGCGCATCAGCTCGTTCATTTCATCCTTACAGCTTTGCCACTTTTCGGTTTCTCCACCAAACTTTTCTTCAAGTTCTTGAAGCTTGTTTTTTGCGAGGTCTATGTCTCTCATTAATTCTCTTTGTTCCTCTGCCTTCTGCAACAATAGCTGTATCGCTGTATCAGGCTCCTGGTAGGAAACATTTACACGCTCGCATAGTTTCTTTATTCTATCTTCAACTACCGTTAAACTGTAGTCAAGATCTTCTAATTGCTGCTGCTTTTGATTTCGTTCCTTCTGAACCTTCTTAATTGACCCAATCCTATCAAAAGCATCAAGCAACGAATCTGTAGGAATGTATTCAGGAAAAGCATGGACCGTTTTCCACTCTTTTAACTTATCATCAAGTTGATACCTTTCTGCTTCCCACAAGTCCACTTTTTCAGCTGCTTTTAAATAGGTTCGATTAAGGCGATCGACCTGGTCTTTTACTGACTCAGCTTGTCTGCTCAACTCTCTATCGCGAATAAGCAACTCATCTTCACTCTTCATCTCAGTACTTTTAGAGGTCAATCTCATTAAAATGGCACCGCCTACCACTATAGCCGCGCCTACAAAACCAAGCAGCCAACTTTCATAAATGCCAAGCATAATAAAAACTAGTAACGCGACAGCTATCATCCCAAACGACCACTTCTGATTAGTAGAAGACGATTGATCTTTTTCTAATACTTCCCGATCTTTTGGTGAAAGAAGGCGTGTTTTCAGACGATCATACTCATTCTCCTCTTTCTCCAGTTCATCTCTTGCAGAAAGAAAAGCTTCTTGAATATACTGGTATTTCTGATCAGAAAGCTGATAGGATGCCACCAACTGTTTTAGACTCTCCCGTCCAGTAAAAGTCGGACGAATAGACTTAAGAATTTCTTCAGTCTGACCAAATTCCATTAGCTCTGATTCTAAAGTTGTATTAAGTGAGCTTATCTCAGTCTGTAGTCTCCTTCTTTCTTCTGCTCTCCCACGATAAAGAATCATTTCTTCATTCCAATAAGATACCTCTTGTAGGAACGCATTCGAATCAGGAAGCAACTGAGCGTGATTAATTTCATCTTCTAGTCGTTCTTTTCGTTTCTTTAACCCTTCTAATTCCCCCGAAAGAAGAACAGCTTGTTCTTTCCACTTATCCATTCTTATAAGTCCTTCTTCAGGAAAGGGATGAAAGTCAGGAAGATTCTCGATCTCTTCTTCAAGTCTTTTTTTCTCATTCAATAAAGGAATAATATGCTTCTCACGATCAAGTTTTCGCTGCTCATTTTGGATGAATTGCAACCGCTCAGCATTTTCTTGAACTTTTATTTCTAATTCCTTTGTTTTTTTGATCAGTTCATTGTAGTTCTCATTTTTCTTTTCCCATTCGTTTGTTTTCCTCTTTAAAGACTCGTAGGATTCCACATCTTGATTAAGTTGAGGTTTTCTTCCTCCAGGCTTAAAAATTTCGCCCTGCCGCTTGTCAAAGTTCTTTTCAATTTCAAGGAGTGAAGCTCCACCGCTCATTCCTGCTTCATATAAAACCTGATTCCACGCTTCTTCATCATAATGATGATCATTATTTAAAGTAGTAAGATTACAAAAGAAAATTTGTCTAAAACTAGCTCGATTCATTCCTTTTAAGAGCTTTTTTAAATCATCACTATTTCCTAAAGTACCGTCTCGAAAATAGATATAAAGGGTTTCAGCATTCCTATCTCTCGTCCGTTCAATGCTAAATGCTTTACCACTTTCTTCTACAAAGAGACTACCTCCAAAACGCGAGAGATGATTCATTTCATAATAGTTCTCCTGCCTGCTAGGAAAACCGAATAAAACATATTCAATAAAAGAGATAAGTGTAGATTTCCCTGCCTCATTCTCTCCAAAGATAAGCTGAAGTTCAGTTGAAACGTCTTCGATTTCGTAATTCTCAAATTTACCAAATCCGTAAATTGTTAGACCGAGTAACCTCATTAACTCTCACCACCTTTTGACTCAATGAGATATGTAAGTAATAGCTCTTCAGCTTCTTTTATTAATTGTTGCTCCTCTTCAATGGGGTGGAGAGCTTTTCTAGCTCGTCTATGTTCAAATAGCGGAGCTAACGCTTCTTTCATTTGGGAATGCTCGTACTGATCAGAGGTAAATAAAATATCCTGTATGAATCCATTCTGCTGTTTTAAATTCTCGCGATCCCAGAGCGGCATTGATTTTAGAGTGAATTTATATGGCCAAACAAATCCTTCGTCTTCCATTTCTCTATTAAGTTGTAGCGTCTGCAATATATCTTCTAAATGATCCCCATGTATTAACTCTGAATGTATCGGACTATTGCCAACTAATTCAAAATTAATGAAATGGCCTCCTGTAGAGAAAGCTTCCTGGTTCAAAATTTTTTCACAGTTATTTAAAAGATCTTGGATCGTATCACACTGTCCAAGATCAATAATAGACTTGTGCCAGGTTACATCAGCGGTTTGATGAAAAACAAGCGATGACTCAGAATCGCTTAACTTTACAACATAACACCCTTTTTCACCACGTTCTTTCGAATGTGCTCCTTGTATATTACCGGGATAAACAATAAGGGGCTCTTCTGATAGTATTGCTCTCTGATGAATATGCCCAAGAGCCCAGTAATCAAATTTCCTATTCATTAGTTCAGTTATTGTGAATGGAGCATAGGAAGAATGTTCTGTTTGTCCTTCTAAATTCCCATGAAGCATTCCGATCTGGAAACTCTCTTCATCTACCCTTTCGTATGCATTAACCATCTTCTCATTCACATGACGCGTCGGATAGCTAAAGCCATGAATATAAGCGATTGGCGTCTGATCTCTGTTATACGAAATAGATTCGACTTCCGCACCAAAAAAATAACTCGTATCTGGCCACGTTAAATCAACCCATTCTCCATCTAGCGCATCGTGATTTCCATGAGAAAGATAGCTATAAATGCCTGCCTCGTCCAATCTATTCAATTGTTGTAATAAAATCATCTGTGCTTTCAAGCTACGATAGCTACTATCAAATAAATCTCCTGCAAACAGCACAAAATCTACCCGTTGATTGATAGCAATATCAACGATGGCTCGTAATGAACGATAAGCACTTTCTCGAACAAACTTATGGATGGATTTAGGTAACTGATTTGTACCGGAAAATGGCCTGTCTAAATGAAGATCCGCGCAGTGCAGAAAGGTCACTTCTTTCATCACTCATCTCCCTTTCTAATGCTCTCTATCTCTTATTTTACCATAATCAAACGAGCGCACGTTCGCACGATTCCGCTTTTTCTCATTCAATCCTTTTATACTCATCATGCGACAAGAACAAAAAGAAAAGTCCCGGAAACTCAAGTTCCGGAACTTTCAAGATTGTTAGTTGAAAGCTATTACTCACGTCGTGATAGCTTTAACGCTTTGCCTATATCCTTTAAAGAAGATGATTTCCCATACATGAGAACACCACCTCTGTAAACTTTCGCCCCGATGATTGCAAAAAACACAATCGATCCTATTAGGAGTGCAAGACTAACGGCTACTTCCCAGAATGGAATTGAAAGCATACCTACCCGTAGGAACATCACTACTGGTGTAAAGAAAGGGATGAAGGACGAGATGGTGACAAATGTAGAAGACGGCGTACTTAGTCCAAACATCGCAATAAAGAAAGCGATGATAATGAGAAACTGGACTGGCATAATCATTTGCTGAACTTCTTCTGCTCTACTAACGAGTGACCCTACCATTGCAAGAATGGTCGCATAAAGTAAATATCCAAGAATAAAGAATACGATCGCATAAATGATGAGTGAAGCTGAAAGGTTACTAAAATTAAGGAAGGATAGGAAACCAGATTCTGCGAGATCATCTTCCTGCATTTGCATAAAGAGGTACCCACTCGCAATAATGACCGCATATTGTGTTAAACCGAGTAAGGCAATTCCAAGTATTTTCCCAAACATTTGCTTTACTGGCGAAACACTTGAAATTAAGATTTCCATTACTCTCGATGATTTCTCTGTCGCCACTTCCACAGCAACCATATTTCCATAGAAAATTACTGAAAAATAGATGACGAATAGGAGTACATAAACGAACACTCTTGCTTGATTTAATTCATCTTCGGTCTTTGCTCCTTTTTCTAGCGCAACTTTTTGAAACTGGACAGGTTGGTCGATTTCACTAAGTTGTTCCTGAGTAACCCCTGCTTTCTCAGCAGCAATTGTACTCTTCAATTGCTGAAGTGCTGATTCAAGAACTTGTGGAGTGACTTGTTCTGCTACTGTCTCCGCTTTATAAAGACCCGTCGGTTCGGAATTTTCGTTCTCTTTAAGAATCAAATAGCTATCGAGATCACCCTCTTCAATAGCCTGTTCGGCTTTTTCTTCAGAACCATCGAATTTTTCTAATACAATGTCAGAGTCCATAATCTTCATTTGGTTTTCAAGTTGTGTATAATACGAACCTGTATCGATGACTCCCACTCGATCTGCTTCACTCGAATCGAAATTATCTATAATGGTCGAAAGATTTGTAATGAGAAAGATCATAAGTAGCGTAATAACCGTTGTAATAATAAATGCCTTGGACTTCAGTCGATTTAAATATGTTTGGGAGAGAACAATAAGAAATTTATTCATATGCCGCACCCACTTTCTCAATAAAGATATCGTTTAATGACGGCTCTTCTAGTTCAAACTTTCTAACAAACCCTCTGTTCATCAACTCATGTAAAACCTTCTGAGAAACTTGCTCATTTGCTATTTGAACAGTGCTATGATTCATTCCTTGCTTTATGTGATGAACCCCTTCAATATTTTCTAGAAATGATAGATCAAAATCAACGTCAATGATAATGTTTTTCTTACCATAAGAACGCTTGATTTCTTTTAAGTTCCCAGAAACAACCGCTTTTCCTTTATGTAGTATACAAAGATGCTCACAAAGTTCTTCCACATGCTCCATTCGGTGACTAGAAAACAAGATCGTTGTTCCTGCATTCTTTAAATCAAGAACAGCTTCTTTCAACACTTCCACATTGACAGGATCCAGACCGCTAAATGGCTCATCAAGAATGAGAAGCTCTGGCTTATGAATAACTGCTGCGATAAATTGAATTTTTTGCTGATTTCCTTTTGATAATTCTTCTACCTTTTTATCAAGATATTCTGGCACATTGAAACGATCAAGCCATATGACAATTTCTTTCTCAATATCAGTTTTCTTCATCCCACGTAACTTACCAAGATAAATTAATTGATCTTTCACTTTCATCTTTGGATAAAGACCGCGTTCTTCAGGTAAATAGCCAATTAAATGGCTTGAATCATAAGAAATTTCTTCTTTCTTCCAGCTAATCGTTCCACTTGTTTGATCAATGAGGCGTAATAACATTCGAAATGTTGTTGTCTTACCTGCTCCGTTACCTCCAAGTAACCCAAAAATCTCATTCTCAGGAATTGATAAATTAAGTCCTTCTACTGCGATAAATGGTCCGAATCTTTTTGATACATTCTGAAATTCGAGCATAGCTTCCCCCTTTATATTGACATTCATTATATGAAAAATAGCTTCCCAACTAGTATAACGTTTGGTTTTCTCAAAAGATTCGTTTTTCCAAAAATAAGTGACAAGAAATTATTACATCGGTAAACTAAAAGGAGGAGGCGATAATATGGAAAAGTACATTATCACGGCATTCGAAAAAAGCGGAGAGACTGTTCTAGATGAAAGCTTTGATGCACAGGATGACAAAGAAGCAAAAAAAGTTGGCGAAGAACTCTTAAAGCAAAAAGGTTTTGAAAACCATACGGCACGAGTTGTATCCTCTGCTGGTAAATTAATCGTATTAAAAAGATAGCGCTATCATATGTTGAATTTCTGATGATTAGCTGATCGAAATGAAACTTTGGAAGTACTTCACCTAAGAATAGAACATTATAAAGAACCGCCCGTCCGTAAAGGACGAGCGGTTTTTCTTCTGTTATTTTAAGTTAATCCAAACACTCTTCACTTCTGTGTAATTATTCAATGCGTAGGAGCCCATTTCTCTTCCCATACCCGATTGCTTATAGCCACCGAATGGAGAAGCCGCATCAAATGCATTATAGCAATTCACCCATACAGTACCAGCCTTAATTTTGTTTGCAACATAGTGTGCGGACTTGAGGTTCTCTGTCCATAGTCCAGCAGCTAGTCCATAATTCGAAGCATTCGCTCGCTCGATTACTTCATCAAGGTCTTCAAACGGCATTGCTGCTACTACTGGTCCAAAGATTTCCTCTTTTGCAATGGTCATCTTATCATCTACATCAGAGAAAATCGTAGGTTGGACATAATATCCCTTATCATAAGGAACCTGTCCTCCAGTAAGTAACTCAGCACCTTCATCCTGCCCTTTTGAAATATAGCTCATTACGCGTTCATGCTGCTCAGCGGATACGAGTGGCCCCATTTGCGTTTCAGGATCCAGCCCTGCTCCCTGCTTAATCTTTTGACTATGACTCACTAAATCAGCCATCACATTATCATAGGCTTTCTTTTGTACGAATAGTCTTGATCCAGCACAGCAAACCTGTCCTTGATTAAACATAATACCGCTTAACGCGCCTGGTATCGCTTTTGTCATATCGGCATCGGGTAAAATAATATTTGGTGATTTACCTCCCAGCTCAAGCGTAACACGCTTCAAATCATTCGAAGCCTGGTTCATAATATACTTACCTACATCAGTTGATCCGGTGAATGCAATTTTATCTACGTTTGGATGTTTAACGAGTGCATCACCCGCTGTTTCACCGTAACCTGGTACAACGTTCACAACGCCTTCAGGGAATCCAGCTTCCTCCATCAGCTGCGCTAGATATAGAGCTGAAAGTGGTGTTTGCTCAGCAGGTTTAAGAACAACGGTACACCCCGTCGCTAAAGCTGCTCCAAGCTTCCATGCCGCCATAAGTAGAGGGAAATTCCATGGAATGATTTGTCCAACAACCCCTAAGGCCTCATGACGTGTGTAATTAAAATATGGTCCATTAACGGGAATGGTCTGTCCCATAATTTTTGTTGACCAGCCAGCGTAGTATCTAAAGTGCTCAATCGCTAGTGGTACATCGGCATTCTGCGTTTCACGAATCGGCTTACCATTATCAAGCGTATCAAGCATGGCGAGTTCTTCTTTATTTTCTTCCATTAAATCTGCAAGCTTATAAATTAATCGACTTCTAGCTGACGCAGACATGCGTGACCACGGACCACTGTCGAAAGCTTTACGAGCTGCCATAACGGCTTCATCAATATCTTCTTTCACGGCTTCACTAACTGTTGCAAGCACTTCACCAGTTGAGGGGTTTAGGGTATCAAATGTTCTTCCTGATAACGAATCCTTCCATTGACCATTAATATAAAGTTTTTTCGTTCCTTTCAGAAATTCAGTCACCTTTGGATTCAAGTCGAGTAATTTTTGCATACTATCCCTCCAGAATTCAAAATTATCAAACATTATACATATTAGCGGTTTTTTCGTGAAAGCCTTTTCATTTCGTTAAAATGATTCAAAAGTAACATAAAAAACGCCTTCATTCCCCATAAATCGTCAGGATTCGATGAAGGCGTCTTTATTCTCTTTAACCGTTACCTTTTTAATTGAACTCGCATTTGTCTTCTAAAAACTTCTTTAACCATGTAGGATACGCCCTGTTGATCATTTGAGCGGGTTACCCAATCTGCAAGTCGCTTTAGCTCATGAGAAGCATTTCCCATCGCGACACCAAGGCCCGCTTGACGAATCATTTCAGCATCACAATCCGCATCGCCAATTACCACCATTTGATCGACAGATACTCCTAATTTCTCTCCTAAAATGCGCAATCCTTTTGCTTTTGAGACGCCTTTTGGAATGATGCCAAAATTACATTTTGTCGATCGAACAACCGATATAGAAGGAATCCGCTCTTCTAACAGAAGACGGGCTTCCTCTCTTTCTTCTTCATTAAAGAAATGAGCGTCAATTTTCGGAGGGGATAGATCTTTCTTTTCGAGATACTCACTTAAGGTTTCAACAAAGTTCACGGGGTAGAATAATGGATCTCCTATACCGAGCGTCATTTTAGCAGACAAGTAATGATTATGCTTTACGCGATTACCAACGGCTAATCGTTCATGAATAATGCGAATATGGCAGTCAAATCCTTCTAGGATCTTAACAATCTCACGAACATCCTGATTCGGTATTCTCTCTTCATAAACCGGTTCTTCAACCTCTTCAGCAATAAACGCGCCACTATGAGTAACAAGCATTACATCATCTAACTTCACCGCCTTTGCAATTTTCTTAGCAGATGCAAAGTTACGACTAGTCGTTAGCGTAACGTATACTCCCTTTTCTCTCACATAGCTAATAGCGTCCTTTGTTTCCTTATCAATTTTATGATTGGATCTAAGCAAAGTCCCATCAATATCTAAGCCAAGAAGTTGATAGACCATTCGGATCCCTCCTGTGTAAAAAGTAGTCCTTATAACACTTATCTCTATGACTCGTAATTCTTGTCTTATCACTTAAATTTATGATAATGACATGTTTGGATGAATTTGGCGTTTAGAATACGGACACCGTGGGAAGTTTTAATATGAAACTAGTTTATTACAAATAGATTACAAATAACGAAAGGGGTTTTTACTTATGACCAAAGGAAAAGAGAGAATCAGGTTTGACTGCACAGGAGAATTCAATGAACCACACATTTACAAATGCTCTGAATGTGATCATGAATTTCGAGGTACTATCGGAGGAAATGAGAAAAGAGAACTTCAATTAAATTGTCCTGAGTGCGCCATTGAAGAAACGATCATTTCGCAACCAACTCAATTTGAAGTTGTTGGCGTGATAGAGAACGCTTCATAGTCCTTATTTTTTTATATTTTAATACCACCTCTCTCATTTTGTGCTTATTCGATTGAAGCATTTGTTTCACTCGAATAAACCCAAAATCACACAGCAACTAAGGTTATACGCTTATTTCTTATGAACAATTAATCGGTACTATGAATACAAAAAACGGTTCACCCTATTGGGTGAACCGTTTTTTGTATTATTGCTGAACGTCTTCTTCAGGGCTACCGTAAAGGTCCTCTAGAGGCTTCGTTACGATTTTGTTGATGTCCTGAATAACCTGGCTCATGCGCTGCTCTTGTTGCATCAACTGAGAAATCACTTCATGCTGCTGAACAAGTTCAACTTGTTGTTGAGCCGTTTGAGCTTCTTCCTCTGTGATCTGTTGACCACTCATTTGCTTTTGTTGAAGCTCCATTTGCATGTTACGGAAGTTATCAAAAAGTTTCTTTGCTACTTCATCTTGATTTACCTGATCATATAATTCTTTAAGCTTTGTGTAGTCCTCGTGCTCGCGCATTGCGTTTTCTAATTCGTGTGCTACGTCGTAAAGATTTTTCTCTGCCATTGTATATACCTCCTTAGTAAATGAGGATTATTTCGCTCTCATAACCCTGTACTTCCCCACTATAACAAAGACTGACACGAAATTCATCCAATAAGGGTAATGATTACTCCTTGAATTAAACCAATCATTCCTCCAAGCACAGCTCCAAGGTACGTGATCATCTTAAATTCACGGCGTGAAATCGAAAGAACCATCTCTTCAAGACGTCCAACAGAAAACGTCTCCACCTGACTTTTCACTACGTCTGCCAGGTGTAATTGTTCCATGAGTGGCTGGAGATTCTGACTGAGGTACTGGCCAGCAGCATCTACTAGTCGTGGAACTATGTCTTCAACAATGCGACCTTTATATGGATCAACTGCTTCCGATAGACTAAGATTCAGAACGTGATCAATTGGGAGTTCACTCACAATGAGATCTGTTACCTCTTTGACAAGTTCTTCTGAATTAAATTTATCTTCAAACGCTGTAACTTTCGTTTCTTTAAGCGAATCCCACTCTTTTTCAAGCATCGTCATGATGACATTTTGAATATCGTCTTGCTTAAGAAGACGAAGTAACTCAGGCTGTACTTTATCTACTAGTCTTGTGTTTGTAAAAAACATGTTAATCATGCTTCCAAGCGTTCCTCGATCTGCAAGATAACGGTCGATCATAACAGAAAGCTTATGTTTGCCCTCAGCAGAAGCAATGTAATCACTAATTTTTGTTAAAACGAGATCAGCAATTGGTTCGATTGAGCCATCAATTCTCGTTTGCAGTTTTTCCGGAAGAATCTCAGCTAGTTCTTTATTCTTCAAATCAAATAGTTTCTTTTCAATTTTCCCATTGATGTAGGACCTTGCATTTGCTCTAACTTCTTTGGCTGGATCCTCTAGATGAAGACCTTTCTTTAAAAGTGTTTCAATTTTCTCATCTGACTCTAAAAGTTTAAGAACTTCTTTTTGCGCGTATTCAATCATCGTACGCTTGAATACTGGATCGTTCATTTTTTGCTGTATTCCTTCAGCCGTTAGAAGATGTTCAACGACCATTTTCCCTAGCTGGACTGCCAGCTCATCTCTACGTTTTGGAATTAATCCTGGGGTAAATGGAACTTTCCACTTTCCTATATAACGAGCTTCATATGGCCTAAATAGCATTTTAATAGCTAACGAATTTGTAAACCCACCTATAACAGCGCCAATGGCAATCATAAATAGGATCGTTATGATAATGGACGACATCGTACCTCAACCTTTCTATTTCTCACGTTCACATAGTAAACTCCATCTTCATAGTATACGATATCCGCTATTGCCTATCCAGTTAAAGGAAGGTAAAAAAAGAAAAAACGTTGAACGAGGGTCTTGAATGAAACATACTGAAAAGATTATATTACAACCAGAGAATTCAACCTTAGCTCAATCTAATCATACCCTTTCCATTCCAGAAAACATCGCCTCAAAATGGAAGCTTTCAGATACATCACTTAGACTTCGATGTGGCGTGCTTGAAGAATTTGTAACAGTCAAGGTCTATCGCACTTCGTCAAGTCATACCGTATATTGTTCACCCGAACTACTAGCTACTTTGTCTCTTCCAAATCAATCTCTTCCGATTACACTTATCTATAATCATCAGCAACAAATGCTCTCAATCGGTCCTATTTTCTGTCTTGCGATTAACATCACCGGACTAAAAGAAACACCATTTGGATCCTATACAGAATTCTGTAAGGAAGTGGCAGAATACTGCGAAGAGCATCATATTCTGTTCTATGTTTACACACTAAAACCGTGGAGTGATACTAAAGTCTCGGGTATGATTTGGAACCAACGAGACTGGGTAGAAACCACGCTACCCATCCCTTCTGTCATCTATAATCGAATTCATTCGAGAAAGCTTGAGAAGTCCGTTTACATTCAACAATTAAAAACCTATTGGCGTGATCAACAGATCCCCTATTTTAATGAATCCTTTCTTGATAAATGGGATGTTCATCAGAAATTACTTTCTTACGATGAAGTCGCTCCCTATCTTCCTGAAACGGTTTTGTTAGAGACAATCGACGATATTCATTTCATGATCGATAAATACCCTATCCTTTATTTGAAACCTTTAAATGGAAGTCAGGGAAAACATATTTTTCGAATCACTCAAAAAGATGATCTCTATTACCTTGATTATTCAAGCTTTAATGGCAATCAAACGCTCACGTCACATTCGCTTCAAAACATTTATACGACCATTCGCTCACGATCTAAAACGATTCCTTATCTTATTCAACAAGGCATTCCCCTAATTGAGGTCAATGGATGCCCCGTTGATTTCCGCATTTTATGCTTGAAAGGGATTGGAGACAAGTGGTCAGTTGTCTCCGCCGTTTCGCGCGTTTCTAGAACAAATGACCAGTTCGTATCCAATATTGCACGCGGCGCGTTATTAAAAAAGTTTGATGAGGGACTCACGCCCTTAGAGGATTCAATGAAAAGACAAATGAAACGAATCCTTCCCGAATTGGCTTGTGAGATTTCACAGATCATTGATCGTGAAAGTGAAGGAGTGTTTGCGGAGCTTGGAATCGACATGTCTTCTGATAAAGATGGCCACCCCTGGATCATTGAAGTGAACACAAAACCTTCCAAGACTTCTGAAGGAATCACACCAAGTACCTATCGCCCATCGGTTAAAGCACTTATCCGCTTAATTAACTGGTACACGTCATCTTAAAAGGAGCAAGGTATGACATCACTTGGTATTTTACAACGTTCGCTCCAACATGAAGGAGATTACCTTTCTAAATTAGGTGAAGCAGGATCCACTTCTGGATTTAACGTCTATCGTTTTTCTCCAGACCAGCAATTTCGAAATAGTCTTCTTGGAATGAAATACGATCCAAAGACGAAAAAATGGCTGGAAACAAATTTTCCGATTCCTGATTTTATTTATGATCGCTGCTTCCATAATGGTTTCATAACAGAAATGGAAGCTTCCTTTATTAAGTGGTTAAAAAACGATTCGAACGCTACATTTCTAGGACACGGGTTACCAGGAAAATGGGCGATATACAAACAACTAAAGCAAAAGCCATTTATAAATCGGCACCTTCCACAAACAATTAAGCTTCAGCCTGCTACTAGTGCTAGCGTTATATCCGATTTATTAACGAAGCACGAGAAGGTCGTTCTAAAACCAGTGGTAGGTTCTCAAGGAAATGGGTTAATGCTCCTTACAAGAAATCAAAATCAAGTTGATGTTCAAATCAATCATAATGGGAACGTCCTTCATCATACTTATGATACAACCAGTTCTTTCCTTAAAATGATGAGGAGAATTCAAAACCAGCGTGACTATATAGCCCAAGAATGGCTTTCTTTACTTGACCAAAACAACCGACCTTTTGATCGAAGAGTGGTCATGAAGAAAACGTCGATTAAAAATTGGAAGGAGATTGGCCGTGCTACGCGCGTAGGGAGTTCTGACTCTTTTGTATCTAATTTGCATAGTGGTGGCACTATTCAAAGTGATCACAAGCTCTCTATTCCCGAAACTTTTCTCCGAGCCGCAGATCAAAAGATTAATCTCCTCTCCCGTTGTATTGCTACTAACCTCGAGAGAACGTTTCCTCCGTTGTTTGAACTTGGTCTTGATTTCGGAATTGACCGTAGTGGTAAGGTCTGGTTACTTGAAGCCAACTCTAAACCTGGTCACAAAGCCATTCAATCATATGATTCTTTACATTTTATACCGTTTCAATATTGCCTGTCTCTCATGAATGAGAAGAAAGGGGTTATCGAATCATGAATACGATTCTTCCATTAAAAAAGGACATTAATTCTCAAGGGAATTTCTATGTTCCTCCAACAAAGTTTAAGGAATGGGTTGACCAAGTTTCTTTTCCAAATCAACTTTGTTTTGGGTCAAGACGCTCATTCTGCACGGTTTCTCCTCACCCTAGTAACAAAGAAGAATACCTTATTTCAGAAGATTTATGGAAAATACTAGGTGTTCCTGAAGAGATGTCTGTTCACCTTTTTGAAAAAGGAAATTCTCTTCATATTGGACCTTTGGTAGGTATTTTCACTGCTGGATTTACTAAGGATAGTATGAGACCTATCGGAGAGCGCAGTATGTATTTTGCCAAGTTACTATCCGCTACCTCTAAGTGCGGTGCTTTTGGGTTTGCATTTGGTGCTCATCATATTGATTGGAAAACGGGAAGCATTAAAGGATTGATGTATAACAAGCGAGGATGGTACAGAGTAACTGTTCCTATTCCTGATGTTGTATACGATCGCCTACCGAATCGAAGCTCAGCAAGCATCGAACAAGTAAGCACTACAATGGAAAAACTTCAATCCCAATATTTCACCCCCTGGTTTAACCCAGGATTTTTCGATAAATGGACGATGTTCGAAAAGCTACGTGAAGACTCAATCGTTAAGCCGTATTTACCTGAAACTGTGTTAAGTCCTAAGAGCGCCATAATCTCACGTATGTTAAAAGATTACGAACAGATCTTTATTAAGCCTGCCAACGGTAGTCTTGGGCTTGGGATTCAACAAATTTTAAAACCAGCCGATGAGAAGTATTATTATTGCAGGTTCAGAACGGACAAAGAAAATCGTCTAAGAAGATATACATCCCTTGCACGCCTTCTTACAACCCAATATCCAAACGGCATGAACGGTTTAATTGCTCAACAAGGAATTGACTTACATCGGATTAATCAGCGTTCCATGGATTATCGTGTTCATACAAACAAAAACAAAGAGGGGAAATGGGAAGTTAGTGCAATCGCTGCAAAGATTGCAGGAGCTGGAAGTTTAACCACTCACATGGCTTCTAACGGAACAGTTAAGACAATTGGAGAACTCACTTCTGAATTTGGTATTAAAAAACAAGTAGAAACAGATTTAATGGAAGCTTCCCTTCAACTAAGTCGTGCCATAGATAAAAGAGTTTCAGGCTTTATTGGCGAAATTGGTTTTGACCTCGGGATTACGAAAGAAGGGGACATTTATTTGTTTGAAGCAAATTCGAAACCTGGAAGAGGCATTTTTGCTCATCCGAGATTGAAAGCGGAAGAAGCCAAAACGAGAACATTACCAATGGAATACGCGATATTTTTGGCAAGATCCGCTATTGAAAAACAGCTGGTTATACCAGTATGATCGAATTATTTTACAGTAGAGAAAATAATCGGTGGCATCAAAAAAGTAGCTATCAATATGTATATTGGGGGAAAGAGCCATCCAGGCTCTCTCCCTCTCCTGCTTTCGCTTCTTCTATCATAAAGCTTCAAACTTCTCATGATGCCATTCGACCTCTTGTTGGCATTCTGGCAGGGTCTAACTTACACCACCATTTCAGTGGTAATGCCGCGATCTTCAAATCAATTCAAAATGAATTGACTGATACCGGAGGGCTTTCGTTTGTTTTTACACCTGATGACATATATCCGTCATATATCAATGGTTATCTCTATGATGCTACATCTCATAAATGGACAGGTTTTCGCTTCCCATATCCTAATATTGTATACAATCGAATTCCTGACAGGGCAGAAGAACGCACTCCAAAAGTGAGATCTTTTTTCAACTTGTTAAAGTTAAAATCCATTCCTTTTTTTAACAGATCTTTTTTCCTCAAAAATGAAATACTCAATCACTTAGCTGAGAATGAAGCTTTAATGCATCACATTCCAGCAACAGCTTGCTTTACAGATGCGAATCTTAATACATTTCTAAAAACATATTCATCTATTTTCTGCAAACCTGCATCTGGAAGCAAAGGTAGAGGAATATTTAAAGTTAAAACTGTTAAGTCCGGTTTTCTATTCACCGATCATGAAAACACTCGTTTCTTTCCAAATCTCGGCTTAGTTAAAGAACACGTCACTCCCTTAATTCATGAGCAATATTTGATCCAACGTGAAATTGATCTCGCAACTCATAATGAATATCCTTATGATTTTAGAATTCTTTTGCAAAAACCATTAAAAAGTTGGCAGGTCACAGGTATCGGCATAAGAGCTGCACAGAATAACAGCCTGACGACTCATCTTCCAAGAGGAGGAAAAATCCTCCCTTTTCATAAGGTGGCCACCAATGACGATGAAATTCGGGTAAGAGAGCTCGCTATTCGCACTGCAGAATCACTTGAAGAAAAAGAAAAGATGCTTGAATGCTCTTTGGACATTGGAAAAGACAGCGAAGGACATTTCTGGATTTTTGAAGCGAATTCGAAACCAATGCGTTTTGATGAACCACTTATTCATCAAGCATTTATACGTTCTCTCCTCACTTCTTTTCGAACGTATTCTGCGTATTAGCTTCCTATGTTATGATGATAAAAAAGGTGATTTGGGGGAATACCATGATTTCGCACTTTCAATATAAATCAGTTGGATCAAAAATAAGAAAACCTAAATGGGAAGTATCTTTTTTCTATCAGGGAACATATTATCGTACTCTTTATCTCCATACTGGCCAATTCGAATGGTATCAACCTGCTCCACCTGAATCGGAGCAAAACAAACTGCAATCTCAAATTCATGAGCTCATGCTTTTTCACGTCTATGAACAGCAGGACTCATAATTCTCCTGATTTCTTCACATAATAACCCTATTCAAAGAATTAGGGAGATGAAAAAGGATGCCGAACAAAAGAACTGAAGACTCTCAGTACGAAGGTCGCGATAAATACGATATGGACATTGACCGTATGGTTAATGAAGGAATGGCCGGCGGTGCCGTTCATCAAAGTTACAAGCAGGCTCAAATCGAGGAAGCTATTCCACTCATGGAACAAGAGCCTCCACATCGTTCAGGTAAACAAAGAAGAAATGATGATCAACAAAACTATTCATAATCACATAAAAGTAAATGCTTTTCATTCGTTCACTTAAACTGAACGAAGACAACCACTGCTAATTTAGAAAAGAACCTCTTATACATATGAGGTTCTTTTCTTTGATTCATTATTAATTTGTGTTCATCATTACGTTATACTATATGTTAACTGGTACTTAGGAGGGGCACTTATGAATGCAAAACTAGCTGAACTATATGGAAATGATTTCGTCGTTACCTCCGATCAACCTGATCTTTTCCACTGGTATAGAACAACCGATGGTGAACGATTTGGCATACGTAAAACGCGACTAACAAACGAGGAAAATGAGTTATTAAATGCCTTCTTCCCTACTGTCCGACTGGAAAATGAGTCCATGACCCTTACTCAGAAAAAATGGACATCTCTTCTTTTGGAGGACGATCTCAGCGTTGACCTTACAATAGATCTCCCAATTCGATACATACATTTCAACCTCAAAAATGCTCCATCAGATCTATCCGATTTCACAGAAGCCATGACCGGCTTATTCTCAGAAGAAACTGTACTCCTATTTGAAAATGACAAAGAAGGTCTGCTCGTTCAAACAAATGAATTTGACGAACAGATGGTAGATGAACTTAAACAAACAGCTGCTGCACTTACTGCCGACTTTTTCACAGGCATGTCTCTTTTTGTCGGACAAACGATTCAACATTATGATAACAGCCATTTAAAACGGATTTATAAAGCCGAAAAAAAATGGTTCTCAACGGGACGAAATCTTATGCCATCACAAATGGTATTTACGCACCAGGATATAGTCCCATCCGTCCTCTTCCACGAGGCAAGTGACGAATCGATTGATTACTTAATTAAAGCTATCCAACCCGTACAACATGACACAGAGCTTTTGAAGAGTATTCGAATCTACTTAGAATCTAACTTAAATATTACTCTTGCAGCTAAACAACTTTATGTACATCGAAATAGTCTTCAATATCGTGTGGATAAATTTATAGAGAAAACAGGAATTGATGTCAAAAGCTTTCAAGGAGCTGTAATGGTTTACCTGTCTCTTCTTGCGATGGAACTGCGTTAATGAACGCAGTTTTTTATTTTTTACAACAATGTTCCCTATAAATAATGCCAATTCGTTCAGAATGCACAAATCCTAGTGGTATTTTTGTGCACGCTTCCAATTTACGATAGCGTTTTCATAGAGTAGACTTAGAACTAGCAAAAGAGTTCATTTCATAGGAGGCTTTAACATGGCAGAGATCGCTCTCAATCACATTTACAAAAGATATGATAACAAGTTCGAGGCAGTAAAAGACTTTAACCTGGATATTAAAGATAAGGAATTTATTGTGTTTGTAGGTCCATCTGGTTGCGGTAAATCAACGACGCTTCGTATGATTGCCGGCCTTGAAGATATCTCAGATGGTGACCTCGTTATTGGTGATCGTCGCGTCAACGACGTTGCACCAAAAGATCGTGATATCGCAATGGTATTCCAAAACTATGCCCTGTATCCTCACATGAACGTGTACGATAACATGGCATTTGGATTGAAACTACGTAAGTTCGACAAAAAAGAAATTGAGCGCCGCGTAACGGACGCTGCTCGTATTCTTGGCCTTGAAAGCCTATTAGATCGTAAACCCAAAGCACTCTCAGGTGGTCAACGTCAGCGTGTAGCATTAGGACGAGCGATTGTTCGTGATCCACAAGTGTTCTTGATGGATGAGCCTCTTTCAAACCTGGATGCAAAACTACGTGTTCAAATGCGTGCTGAAATTTCTAAGCTTCACCAGCGTCTACAAACAACAACTATCTATGTTACTCACGATCAAACTGAAGCGATGACGATGGCAACACGTATCGTTATTATGAAAGATGGCCTTATCCAGCAAGTAGGCTCACCAAAAGAAGTATACGATGCACCTGACAACGTCTTCGTTGGTGGCTTTATTGGATCTCCTGCAATGAACTTCTTCACCGGTACATTAGAAGATGGCTATTTCAAGCTAGGTGATATTAAAGTGAAAGTTCCTGAAGGAAAAATGAAAACCCTTCGTGAACAAGGATATTTAAACAAAGATGTTATGCTTGGTATTCGTCCTGAAGATATCCATGATGAGCCTGTCTTCATCGAGTCTTCACAAGATACTAAAGTAAGTGCTGTCATTGATGTAGCCGAATTGATGGGTGCTGAAACGTACCTTTATTCAAAAGTAGCTGATCAAGATTTTGTAGCTCGTGTTGACTCTCGTACGGATATTCAAAATGGTCAAAACATCAGCCTTGCTTTTGATATGAACAAATGCCATTTCTTTGACACTGAATCAGAACTTCGCATTCGTTAATAAAATGATAGAAAAAGCTTCCTCTTAAAACCGGGGAAGCTTTTTTTATTTATCTTCTTGCATGAAGCGGTAAATTAACGTCAATAATGTTTCTTGATTGACTTTGTGTCAAATGCTAACTACAATAAATTTATAATTCACATCAATTTTGTAGGAATTAAAAGGAGGACGTTATTTTGAATAAAAAATGGATGCTAGGGTTGGTGCTTGCATTAACACTTACTGTACTTGCTGCCTGCGGTAGCAATGAAAATACTGAAAATAACGAAGAGGGTAGTTCAGGAGAGCAAGAAACCCTATTAATTGGAACAGAAGCAACTTATCCACCATTCAGCTATCGAGATGATAATAACGAAATTACAGGTTACGATGTCGAGGTTGCACGTGAAGTTGCCGATCGTATCGGAATGAAAGCCGAATTTAAAGCGATTGAATGGAAAGGCCTTCTTTCTTCACTTGAAACAGAACGCATCGATATGGTCGCCAATCAAGTAACGATCACAGATGATCGTAAAGAGCAATTTGATTTTACAGAACCGTACACTTATTCAGGCGGACAAGTGATCGTTCACGAGAATAACGATGAAATTAAAGGTATAGAAGATCTTGAAGGAAAAACCGTAGGAACTACCCAGGGAAGTAACTATGCCCAGGCTGCTGAAGAAGCTGGTGCTGAAACGAAAATCTATAAAGGTGCTAACCAGGTGTTAACAGATCTTAGTAACGAACGTAACATTGAAGCAGCGATGAATGATCGTCTCTTCATTTTAACGGAACTTCCTGAACAGGATTATAAAGTAAAAGGCGTTGGAGAAACATTCAACAAAACAGAAATGGCCTTTGCCCTACCAAAAGGAAACGAAGAGCTCATTGAAAAGATCAACGGTGCACTAAAAGAAATGAAAAAAGATGGAACGCTTGCTGACATCTCTAAAGAATATTTTGATGGAGAGAATGTAAGTGAGTGAGACAACTGATGTGTTAATAAATTCTTTGCCCTTTCTTCTGGAAGGGGCGAAGAATACACTTCTACTTAGTTTCTTTTCAATATTTGGTGCGCTATTAGTTGGTTTATTCATCGCTTTGTTACGTCTTTCAAAAAGCAACATCGCATCTGGAATAGCGAAATTGTACGTCTCGTTCTTTAGAGGCACACCTCTTCTTATTCAATTATTTATTTTGTATTATGGTCTTGTTTCAGTGGATATTCAATTAACAGCCTGGCAGGCCGCCTACACTGGACTTATTTTACATTTTGGTGCTTATATTTCAGAGTCATTTCGCGCAGCTATCCTCTCCCTATCAAAGGGACAATGGGAAGCCGCAATGTCACTCGGTATGAAAAAATCGTTAATTTACAAAGAGGTTATCCTACCTCAAGCATGGAGAAGAGCCATTCCACCAGTGTGGAATTCTTTAATTGATATCGTTAAAGCCTCTTCTCTTGCTTCAGTACTTACGATTTCAGAATTAACCTATAACGCAGATCAAATTGCCGCATCAAACTTTAAAGTCTTACCAATCTTATTAACAGCCGCCTTCATCTACTGGTTCTTTACAACGATTCTCAATGTCATTCAAAGCATTCTTGAGAAAAAACTATATATCCCTTCTTCTTAAACAGAGACAAAGAGCTGCCAGACACGGCAGCTCTTTGCTATGTAATCCATTCTTCAATTAAGTAAACATCATTCCAACCACAAGTTGGACATGATAGAAGATGAGGACATTCATGTGCTTTACTTGTGAATCCATCCATTTTCTTAGTCGACTCAATCGATTCATAGGCACTGTACTCATCATAATACTCTGCTTCTCTTCCCTTATCTGTTAGTTTATCTTCACATACCTGACAAACAAGCTGTATAGCAGCAAAGCTGTTACAGAGTGGACATTCAAAAGACATGCTACCCTCTCCTTCTATGTATCGAATCACGTAAGAAGGGATGGACAAGTCCACCCCTTACAGCCATGGTATAAAATTATTTTTGGTAACCGCCAAGCTGTTGTTCAGCCATTTGAACCAAACGCTTTGTAATTTCTCCACCAACAGATCCGTTAGCGCGAGAAGTTGAATCTGGACCAAGTTGCACTCCGAATTCGGTAGCGATTTCATACTTCATCTGGTCGATAGCTTGAGCTACACCAGGTACTACAAGGTTGTTAGAGCTTCCTTGTCTGTTTTGTTGTTGAGCCATGTCAATCACCTCCTTTGTACAACTAGTTTGTGAAATCCCGATATTTATATACCAATTTTTTTTGGTAAATATGACCATGAAAAGCGGAGACGAGCGTTTAGAAACGGAGATATTGGAGCTCTTGAACTAGAACACGCCTTTTGTGTTCTGGTGAAAGAGTGAAATATCGCAGTTTCTGCGAGTCGCAGCTAGACACGAAAAGCGGAGCGGGCCTGCTTAAATCCGCAGGATGTTGGAGCCCATGAGATTGAGACGCTTTTTGTCTCATTCGAGTGGGCGAAACAGCCAGAGGATTTGGCCCGCGCAGCTAGACATGAAAAGCGGAGACGAGCGTTTAGAAACGGAGATATTGGAGCTCTTGAACTAGAACACGCCTTTTGTGTTCTGGTGAAAGAGTGAAATATCGCAGTTTCTGCGAGTCGCAGCTAGACACGAAAAGCGAAAGTGGCCGTTTAGGGTCGACAAGCGCTGGAACCTCCCAAATTGAACACGTTTTTTGTGTTCGAGTTGGGAGGTGAAGCGATCGAGACCCTGGCCGCTGCAGCTAGACACGAAAAGCGGAGACGAGCGTTTAGAAACAAAAATATTAGTACTTAAAGAATTAAACACAAAAAAAGCAAGAGGATCATATCCCCTTGCTTTTTTATAATTAACCTATAATCACTCGTTCAGTTGGATAATGGTATCTTTCCCGAAGAACTGTTCCTCGAATAAGGAAGAGGAACGAAAGAATTCCAATTCTACCAATGAACATCAAACACATGATAACAATTTTGCCAAAAGTACTTAAACCTGGCGTCACGCCCATCGATAAACCAGTGGTACCAAAAGCTGACGACACTTCAAAAATAATAGCCACGATTGGATATGGTTCTGAGAAGGAAAGCATAATAATTCCACAGCTCCATACGATAATGGCCACGGTAAACACAACAAAGGCTTTATGAATATCCTCATGATGCAATTCCCGTCCAAACACTTTAATTGACGTACCACCCTTTGCAAAGAAGAAAATAGCTAGTAGCACAATCGCAAATGTAGTTGTACGCACACCGCCACCTACGCTACTTGGAGAAGCACCAATAAACATTAAGGCCGACATCAACAGCTGTGTTGGCTCTTGAAATTGATTCACATCCATTGTAGATAGGCCACCACTACGCGTTGTCACAGATTGGAACATGGCATAGAAGAACGATTCATGCCAATTCTTACCGGCAAAGAATGAATTCGCTTCAAATGCCCAAATAAGGATCGCTCCTGAAACTACAAGTACAAAGAACGTCATTGTTGTTAATTTAGTAAATAAAGAAAATTTATATCGATGGCTATTTTGTCTAGCAAATAAAAAGTTTTTAACTTCAATTAGCACAGGGAAACCAATAGCTCCTGTGATAATTAATAATATATGAATAAATTGAACGAAATAGTCATGTGCAAATGGCTGAAGAGAACTTCCCGTAATATCAAAACCGCCGTTTGTCGTTGCACTCACTGCAGCAAAAAACCCCTGAAGGTAAGCTTCCTGCCATGTCTCAAAGAAGCGAAGATAATAAGTGCCAAGGACAAGGGCGCCAACTAATTCAATTATGAAAATTAATCCAAGAATTTGCTTCATCAATTGTACTAAACCAGACAATGTGGATTGGTTTTGATCAGTCATTATCAGCTGTCTTTCTTTCAATCCGATCTTCTTTCCCATCACAAGCCAGACAAACGTACCCAGCGTCATAATACCAATTCCGCCAATTTGAAGGACAGCAGCAAGAATAAAGATTCCAGGTACGCTAAAAGTATCCGAAATCGACACAACAGAAAGACCTGTCACGCTTACCGCACTCACGGCTGTGAATAGGGCATCAATAAAGGATAGCTGCACGCCAGGTTGATGGGCAATCGGTAAACCAATTAGAAAGGTAGAAACCGTTACCGCTATTAAATAAAACAAAACGATTAACTGAACAGAAGTTAACCGTATCCGTCGAAAACGAGATCTTAACAAAGCATCCACAGCCTTTTCACGTAATACATTCTTCCATACCCTCTGAGGGTTGGTTCATCACATTCCCTATCTTAACCCATATACGCTCTCTGTCAATCTCTTTCCTATATCATCCATTATTGAGAATCTTCTTACGTATTATTCCTTATTCCCGCTTCTTTAAAAAGAATCCCTAAATATTTGGCACGCTTGACTAAAGTAAACTGTAACAAAAGAAATCAAATCAAAATAAAGAGCCATCATAGACAGCTCTTTATTTTGGTTTATTCTTCTATCCACCTTGTAATTGTTTGAACAGCCTCGTTGATTTGTTGATCAGAAGTGAGGGAACCTGGGTTATCACCTTTTTGTTCACCATACATGCCGTAGTTGGCATGGTTGCCCCCTTCAATAATGTGTATCTCTGCTAAAGAAGAGAGCAACTCTTCTTTTTCTTTTTGATCAGATAGGACTGCAACTCCATCATCTTCACCATAGATCGTAAGCGTCGGTACAGACAGTTCAGACATATCTTCAATCGGATAAGCTGCGAGGAAAAACAACCCTTGGATTTCATCAGGATGTTCGATAGCAAATGATGATGCCACAGCGCCTCCGAGAGAATGACCACCAATGTACCATTCCCCTACATCGTCATATTTACTTATCATTTCAGATGCTTTATCGCCATCTAAAATGGCCAGGTTTAACGTCAGACGAGGGATCACTACAAAATAACCTTCCTCAGCAAGCTGGTGAGCTAAAAAAGCATATGCCTCTTCCTCTACCTTGCCACCTTGATAAAAAATAATCCCCTTGTCAGCATGTTGTAATCCAAATGTTAATTCACTTTCATTTGACTCTTCCATGTACTCTAAAGCTTCCTGTGTTGGTTCATAAGACGCTCTTGCCCAGAAGAAGAAGACGATCGCAAGAACTAGTAATATCAGTGGAACGATAACTAACAGTCGTTTCATGAACTTCTTCATTTGAGATCCCCTTTATATGTGCATTATCACATATATAATACGATAGATCTCATATCTTCACAATAGTTGCATCGGTTAAAATGAGCGTTGTTTTCCCAGGCTAAGAAGCGAATTAATTTCACATTGATATACCTTCGCTTCTTTTGGACCTATTGCTTCTCCCACCTTGGCTTGAAGGATTGTAAGCCGTTCTATCTCTGATTGAGTTAAATAAACTGGCGATGGACTCATAATTCCTTTAACAACTGAGCCATTTGATTCGCTTTCGTAGTGATACGTTTGAATGTTTTCACTCTGAAGCCGGTTGTTATTTTGTTCAACAATTTGATCTGTTTTTTGCTCGATATAACGCTTTAGAAAAGCGCTGCTCCCGAACCCTGTAAGTAGCGCTAAATAGAGTAAGTATTGACCTGAAGCTGTTTCAATAAATAATAACGTCGTTAATATCCCACCAATTCCACCAACTAGTGGCTCTTTTATTGATCCAATATTATAATAGACTGCATTATTTTGTTGATTGACTACTTTTCGAAACCGTTGAAATTCACCTGAGATCAGGATATTACCAATCCCTCCTAAAGCACCGGCTAGCGTTATGGAGAGTAGATACAGCCAGAAATGATCGCTTAAGTCACTCAGGAAATCCATTTGCTACAAGTACCTACGATGCAACTTCTTCCCATCATATGAAAAGAGAACTTCCTTATCCTCCACTCGCGTTTCCATATGAACCGGGCGCCCCCATAATTGATGTACATACGGTAGAACACGCTCTAAATATTGAAGATCAAGCTCTGTTTCTTCAAAAGAATGATGAAGGTACATTTCTCCAGCTTTCATGTAATTCCCATCGCTTACAGTTAAATATGGAAAGCCACCATTTACCCTCATCGTCACTAGCTGATCACGAATATGCTCCCATTCTTTATCAACTATTTTGTAATCGCGTCCTTTCTTTTGGAACAAATACAAATCTTCTTTATATACAAGGTCCTTTGTAAGGTAATTCCTGATAAATGAAATATCAGCTTCCACTTCACGAACTTCAAACATCTTCTCTCTTCCTTTACCCACTTCGAACCCGCGCCGCTTCATTTCCTCTGTAGGATGATCATACACTTCCTCAATATGCTCAAAGATTTTAAGACCGAGGTAATAAGGATTAATACGTGTTCGTGAAGGTTGCACAACATTTGCATTGAGTGAAGCGAATTCAATCGCTTCATCCGTCGTTAAATCCATTTCACGAAGAATCCGCTGATGCCAATAACTTGCCCATCCTTCATTCATGATCTTTGTTTCAAGCTGTGGCCAGAAATATAGCATTTCCTCTCTCATCATCGTCATAATATCTCGCTGCCAGTCCTCAAGCTCCGCGCTATATTCCTGAATGAAGAGAAGAAGATCTTTTTCAGGTTGCGGTGGAAACTTTTTCTTTTTAGTCGGAGCTGGCTCGTCCGCTAACTCATCCTTATCGATTGACCACAAATCATTATATCGAGAATCAGGCTTCACTGGAATCGGCGTTTCATCTTGAAGATTATACGTCAATCTTGGTCTCATTATAGAAGGATCAATATGTTCTTGTATGGAGAGAACAGCGTCAAGAAAGCTCTCCACTTCAGCCTTACCATAGTGATGCTCATAATAAGCGATCCGTTCAGCGGTTGCTGTCATACTCTCAACCATATCTCTTCGCGTATTTGAAAAACGAATATTATTCTTGAAGAAGTCACAGTGAGCAAGTACATGAGCAATAATGAGTTTATTTTGAATTAAACTATTCGTATCTAACAGAAAGGCATAACATGGGTCAGAATTAATAACAAGCTCATAGATTTTACTTAGCCCCAGGTCATATTGTAGCTTCATCTTATGAAATTGCTTACCAAAACTCCAGTGTGAGAAGCGAGTTGGCATTCCATATGCTCCAAACGTGTAAATAATGTCTGCTGGACATATCTCATAACGCATAGGGTAATAATCGAGTCCAAACCCTTTTGCTATTTCTGTAATCTCTTCTATAGCGTAAAAGATTTCTTTCTCTGTAGACATGTCATTCCCTCCTAAATGAATTGCTTACTAATATGTATGACCGGACAAGTAGGTTCATGAGTAACGTAAAAAAATCGTTATCCAAAAATGCTTAATAAATTTTCAGATTGTATTGAAAATTGCATGAATAAGCGTATAATCAAGATTAAATTTTCTAAGGATGTGATGAAATGAGAGCTCTTGAGAAGGCAAGTCATTTTGCGGGGAATACCTTTGCGATTTGGGTCA
Source organism: Anaerobacillus sp. 1_MG-2023 (assembly GCF_030547345.1). Taxonomy (NCBI): domain Bacteria; kingdom Bacillati; phylum Bacillota; class Bacilli; order Caryophanales; family Bacillaceae; genus Anaerobacillus; species Anaerobacillus sp. 1_MG-2023. Next base: position 210,302 of record NZ_JAUORD010000006.1, read on the forward strand.
TTCTTTTTGCAGTGCTCGGGTTTATATTCCCTAATGGATTTACGTGGATTACATCATACATAACGATCTTACTCGGAGTCATTATGTTTGGCATGGGCATGACCTTATCTGCAAAGGATTTCAAGGAAGTAGTGAAACAACCAAAAAGCGTTGCCATCGGAGTAGCTGCACAATTTATTGTTATGCCTTTCCTCGCTTACGGTCTTGCCGTTATTTTTCAATTACCAGCTGAAATTGCTGTCGGTGTGATTCTAGTTGGATGTTGTCCTGGGGGTACCGCTTCAAACGTCATCACTTACCTATCGAGGGGAAACACAGCTTTATCAGTAGCGATTACAGCCGTTTCTACGCTACTAGCTCCTTTAATAACACCTGCACTCGTTCTCTTATTTGCGAGTCAATGGTTACCTGTATCTGCAGGTGATCTATTCCTTTCCATCTTTCAAATGGTCGTTATTCCCATTACACTTGGCTTTGGTGTAAAACTGATTTTTAAAGAAAAAGTTGCTGAGAGTGTTAAAGTCCTTCCGCTTGTTTCAGTTATCTCCATCGTCGCTATTGTTGCAGCAGTTGTGGGTGCAAGCAAAGACCGGATTGCAGAAACGGGACTCATTATTTTCTCAATTGTTATACTCCATAATATACTCGGCCTTGTCGTTGGCTACTTTCTTGCCAAATTACTTCAACTCCCTGAACCCGATCAACGCGCGATCTCGATTGAAGTCGGGATGCAAAATTCTGGTCTTGGCGCAGCACTTGCTGCTGCGCATTTTAATCCCATCGCCGCAGTACCAAGCGCTATTTTTAGTGTATGGCATAACATCTCTGGTCCGATTCTAGCTACCATTTGGAGCAAAAGAAAACCTTCTACAAAAGAGCAAAAAGCCCTTACAAAAAGCGCATAAGAAAAGGCAGGTCTCTCCATGGAGGACCTGCCTTTTCTCTTAGTTATACATTTTCTCTTCTTCATGTGATGAAGTCGTTTCCACATGGAGAGTTTGTGTAGGAAATGCAAAAGCAACATGTTCTTCTTCCATTATTTTCATAATTTTGAAATTCACATCTTGTTTTACATTCAAAAAGTCCCCCCACGTGGTTGTGTTGGTAAAGAAATAAAGAAAAACATCAAGGCTACTATGATTAAACTCATCAAATGACACAAATATAGTTTCAGGATGAATTTCTTCATGATCGCGTAGCATTTTCTCGATTCGATTAATACACGTTTCAAGCCTTTCTGATGGCGTATTATACGTTACTCCTAAATGAAAGGTAATTTGCCGCTTACCCATTTTGGACCAGTTCGTAATATTTTCATTCGCTAATCGCGCATTCGGAACTGTCACAAGCGCCTGGGCAAACGTACGAATTTTAGTACTTCTAAACGTAATATCCTCAACCACGCCTTCTACACTCGGTGTTTTAATCCATTCACCGATCGAAAATGGCTTCTCAGTAATGATCACTATTCCACCGAAGAAGTTTTCAATCGTCTCTTTTGCAGCAAGAGCAAAAGCTAAACCTCCAAGTCCAAGCCCAGTAATGAAGCCGTTAACGTCATAACCGAATTCACCTGCGATAACACTAAACGTCATAGCAACAATTAATAGACGAAGTGTTTTTGATAAAAACGGAATAAGAAGCTGATCAATTTTTAGATTATATTTGCTGTTCACTGTTTGGAAAAACAGTGATGACGATGAGGAAAGGTTATACAATCCCCATGCAGTAAGAAAAATTAACGACGATCTCATAATCTCTTTATAAAATTCATTATGATGATCTAGGAATGACACGTAACGTACAGAAATATACAAACCAATTATTACGAATAACATTCGTAACGGCCTCTCAAAAGCAAGGAAGAGATGTGTGAAAAATTCTGTAGAAGACTTTCTACTTAATTTAAGAAAAACATTAAATATATATTTCGCGAAAATTTTCCTCATTACTAAAAAAAGAAGGAAAATACCGAATGCAATACCAAGTTCAATCCATGTGTCTTGAATACGTAACAATTCCATTACGCAACTTCCCCTTTACAAAAATAGGTTATAAGGATATACCTTCGTTTTCTAGAACTTGTATTTGTCAGTTACAGAGAATTATGCCGCTTTTTTTTCTGACTGTTGATCATAGCTTACATTCCACTGGGAGATGACAATGCCAATCAAAATCAACAAAACGCCTCCCCATTGAACAAGATGAACCGCTTCGTGAAGAAAAACCGACGATAAAAGCACTGCCGCTGGAAGCTCTGAGGAACTTAAAATTGTTCCAACACTTGAACCTACTTTAGGTACACCAATGGCCATAAATAATACCGGAAATATATTTCCGAGAAGCGCTAAAAACAAACCAAACATCCACCATTCACCTGATAGGTTCCCTTGGTAAAGTGACTCGGGAGAGAACACAGTTAAGACGAGAATACCAGCTATTGTAACCATATAAAAGCTTTTTTGAACAGCAGGAACTTCTGCTGACGTTTTACTCATAATAAAAATATAGATGGCAAAACAAATTGCTGCAAGAAGACCCAGTAAAATACCGATCGGATCATAAGTGAATTCCTTAGCTCCTAAGACTCCACTCGCTAGAAATGTCCCTATGAGGAGAATAATAACTGATACTAACGATTTAGGTTCTGGCCATCTTTTTTGACTGAGAGAATCAAGTAGGAGGCCGATCCAAGTGAATTGAAAGAGAAGAAGCACCGCAATTGAAGCTGGCAGTTTGGATACAGCAAGCGTATAAAAAATAGAAACACAACCGATGGCCACTCCACCGATTAGAATAAATTTTAAACCCTGTAATTTTAGTTTTTTCTTAGAAAGAACAACGAGAACTATTAGAACGAGCCATCCAATAAAGAATTGTCCAGCTAATAATTCTCCTACTGAGAAGCCTTTAGAAATCCCTATTTTCGTAATTGTAGACAATGAACCTAAACTACATCCTGCAAATAAAACGAGGAATACATATTTCCACATTCGATGATCCTCCCATCATTTATCTCATGCTTACCTTTTTTAAAGGAATTCAATGAATGGTGTAAAAATAAGACAATAAAAAAATCGCCCCCTGTCGAACAATCGACAAAGGGCGATGAAAATGAAAGGTTCTTCTTTCAGAAAAATCGCCGTCTAACCTGCCTGAGGCTAGTTTTAGTATACTTAAATCATAAGCCCTATTTCCCGTCTCGTCAATAAGAGTTGTAAAACTACAAATGAAGCATGGGAAAGAGATGCGAAAATAATTTATGGCATTCGTATTACTCTAATAAATTTGATAGATCCCCGTCGTAATGAGATAACCCACAAGTAAACCAAGAAAAACCGACATCGAAATGTAGGACCATTTTGATTTAAATTCAATCCCAACCCCATTCACCGGCTCATAAATCCAGCTATACTGGACAAATCCCAACATCAAAAACAACATGACACCAAATCCTAAATTAGTCACAGTTCACTCCCCCCTTATGCGTCAACTGTTTATCCTTCGCTATTTTAATACATCGTTTTTTTTAAAGAACGATCGAGCGAACGGTAGCTCATACCTTTCCTAATAAAACATCTTTTATTCCACTGAAGATGCCAACTCAACCATTTGTTCTTTACTCATTGGACCTATTATCCTCTTCATTATTATACCATTTTTGTCAACTAAATACGTCGTTGGAATTGTTATAGTAGCGAAAGTATTTGTTTGCTCACCATTTTCATCCAACAATACTGGAAAGGTAAGAGCATATTCTTTCACAAAATTCTCCACAACTTGAGAAGAAGATTCATTGGTCGTTATATTTATAGAAAGAATTTCTGCATCGTATTCTTCTGCCTTTTCTTCATAAAATTCCTGCATATCCGGCATTTCTTCTTTACAAGGGGGGCACCAGGTCGTCCAGAAATTAATAAAAGTTACCTTCCCTTTGTAATCAGAGAGGCTCACTTCTTTCCCTTCTAGAGAATATAATGTAAAATCAGGTGCCTTATCTCCTTTTTGCAATCCTACTTCAACAGCTCCTGACACTTGCTTTGCTGGTTCTGCTTGATTTATAACGTTAACATTCTTATTATCCGTAAAAACTTGCAAACCAAAAGCTAAAAAACCACTAAGGACGACGATCCCGATTATCAAATTTCTCATTAGCTCCTCCTTTTACCAAAGAACATTGACTAAATGCCCAATTAACACAGCTTCGTAAGCACAAATGTTGTAAATAGCAGAGTTTATCCATTATTCACTATCATACCGATTTTAGGTGGGACTATACCCAATACTTAAGACAGCTATTGTCACAGAACATTTCCCATCTTACTTTTGAAAACCAAGGAGGGGTATGATTTATTGAGTCGTGTATCCATTGTAAAAAGGTACTAGGATTATCAAGATATTTTATTGAATATCCTAATAATCCTTAACGGCTCTTAACGAGAAGTTGAACAGCTTCCTTTACAACATCTTCTGTAGACTCGCCTTTATCAAGCTGTTCACGAATACACTCCTCTAGATTAGAACCAACTATTAAACCTATCGTACGGTCAATCGCCGTTCTGCTAGCAGATAGCTGAGTAATTACATCTTTGCAATCTTTCTCTTCTTCAAGCATACGAAGAACGCCACGAATTTGACCTTCAACTCTTTTTAAACGGTTTTTCATTTCATTTGTATATTCCATGATATAACTCCCTTTCGTGATCATTTATGTTTCTATGAATAAGAATATTCTGTCAAAAATAAATTAATTTCTTGCTACTTCTCTTCATATATTGTAAAATAAATCGTAATTTAAGGATAGGAAAAAGGTTTAGTTCATTATAAGGAGGCAGTGCCTTTTGGATTTATCCGAAGATGATAAACGGTTATCTAAAATTTACCGAAAGATTGTTACCTCAAACGAGTATAAAGCAGGTAAAATTCTCGAGAAACTAGATAGCGAAACGAAAGACAAAGTATTTCATCTCATTCGTATGAACAAAGCTGAATACGAACATCAATTGAATAAACAACAACTTCACCAATAGTAGAAAAATCGGCGAAACTAGCCGATTTTTTTTCGTGTCTAAGTTTTACATAAGACACATGTTGTGCTTTTAGAGGAAACTCATCAAGAAAACCAGGACGAGAGATTTGTCCTGGTTTTCTTTTTCATTATTATATTATCCCAAACGTTCTTGAACCTTACCCATAACGGAGGATCTAAGTTCAGCCAATTTACTTTGACTGTTTTCAAGATTATCGCTATTTACGCCAAAATAAAATTTCACTTTCGGCTCAGTTCCTGAAGGACGAAGGCAGAACCATGATCCATCTTCTAAAATATATTTCAATACATTTGAAGTAGGCAATTCAATTTGCTCACTTTCACCACTACCTAAAAACGTTCTTTTGCTTGTCTCATAATCCTCTACACTTTGTACTCGTAATCCAGCTGCTTCAGTAGGCGGCTCTTCACGGAATTTCGCAAGTAAAGAAACGATCTTCTCTGCCCCTTCTTTTCCTTTCAGTGTTAACGATTCAAGACCTTCCTGATAAAATCCATACTGTTCAAATACTTCGAGCAACCCTTCATAAAGCGTCATTCCTTTAGACTTGTAGAAAGCAGCAACTTCAGCTGCTACGAGGCATGCTTGAACAGCATCTTTGTCTCGAACAAAGTCACCAACAAGATAGCCATAGCTTTCTTCATAGCCAAATAGGAAAGTATGCTCCCCAGTTGTTTCGAATTCTTTAATCTTTTCTCCAATAAATTTAAATCCTGTAAGCGTATCATATGAAGTAAGACCGTTATCCTCCGCAATCTTACGACCAATTTCAGAAGTAACAATTGTTTTAAGAACTGCGCCATTTTCCGGCAGCTCTCCATTTTCTTTTTTCTGAGTAATGATGTAGTTCAACAATAGTGCACCTGTTTGATTTCCAGTCAGGACCACATACTTACCCTCTTTGTTTTTCACAGCTACACCAACACGGTCTGCATCTGGATCTGTAGCCAACAGAATATCAGCATCCTCCTGCTCCCCATATTGAATAGCTAATTCAAACGCAGCATGTTCTTCCGGGTTTGGAGAAGACACTGTAGAGAAATTAGGATCTGGTAACTCCTGTTCTTTTACAACAGTTACATTCGTAAATCCATAAGCTTTCAAACCTTCCCTCACAGGAATATTCGCTGTTCCGTGCAAAGGCGTGAAGACGATTTTTAATTGCTCGCCCATTTTAGAAAGTAATTCTTGATTTACGCGAAGCGTTTTTAATTGTTCTACATATTGGCGATCAATTTCTGCGCCAACCATTTGAATAAGTCCTTTTTCTTTCAGTTCTTGTTCGGACGTAACCTTCACTTCTAACTCATTCTCAACACCGTCTACATATGAAATCACTTCTGCAGCAGCTTTAGGGGGTAACTGACCTCCATCTTCTCCATAAACTTTATAACCGTTATACTCTGGTGGGTTATGACTCGCTGTGATAACGATTCCAGCGCAAGCATTTAAAGTTCGAACCGCGAACGAGAGCTCTGGAGTGGGGCGGAGTTCTTCGAAAACATACGTTTGAATGCCATGCCTCGAAAGTGTCTTCGCAGCTTCCATAGCGAACTCAGGAGACTTGTGACGCGAATCGTAAGCAATTGCTACTCCTCTTTTCTTGTAAGCTTCACCATGTGCATCTATGTATTGCGCAAGACCTTCAGAGGCTTTTCGAATCGTATATAAATTCATTCGATTCGTACCTGGGCCAATTTCCCCCCTCATGCCACCCGTGCCAAATTCAAGATTTTTATAAAATGCATCTTCAAGTGATTGGTCTTGTCCTTTTAATGCTTCAAGATCCTTTTTCAATTCATCATCAAGGGAAGTTGCTGATACCCATCTTTGATATTCATTTTTCCAGTCCATTATTGCCTCCTATTATGTAAATCTTCTTTAATTTTTATCAATTCTAGAAAACCTGTTAAAATCCTGCATTTTGGCTAGATTTTCTCCTTTTCTCTAATTATCATAATATGAATTTTATCGTACGCCAATGCTATATAGGAAAAAAACACCATTCGCTTAAATTCGACAAAAAAAGCAAGCCGCAAAGCGGCTTACTTTTTGTAATGTATCTCATATAAATCTTTTCGGCGATCTCGCAACTGGCGAACCGTACCTGATTGACGTTGTCTTCTAAGAATTTCAAGATCTACATCGCCTACCACGACAGTTTCAATATTCGGGTGACATTCACCAGCAATTCCATCTCTTGAAAAAGCAAAATCTGAAGGGGTAAAAATCCCTGATTGTGCATACTGAACGTCCATATTCTCTACTTGAGATAAGTTACCAATCGTACCGGCAATGACTGTATAGATTTGGTTCTCAACCGCTCTAGCCTGCGCACAATAACGGACGCGTAAATACCCTTGACGATCATCGGTGCAGAAAGGTGTAAATAGAATGTTAGCGCCCTTATCCGTCGCAATTCTTCCAAGCTCAGGGAATTCGATATCATAACAGATTTGGATCGCAATTTTACCACAATCTGTATCAAAAACTTCAATGCCATCTGAACCATGAATTCCCCACCAACGACGTTCATTTGGGGTAACATGAATTTTATATTGCTTTTCAATCGTTCCGTCTCTTCTAAACAAATAAGCAATATTATAGATCTTTTCATCCTCTAAAACGAAATGAGAACCACCAATAATATTAACGTTATACTTTACAGCTAATTCTGTAAAAAGCTCGATATACGGCTCTGTATATTCTGTTAAACGACGAACAGCTTTGCTTGGTATTTTTTCATCCATGAACGACATTAGTTGTGTCGTAAAGATCTCAGGAAACACAGCAAAATCAGAACCAAAATCTGCTGCCACATCAACATAATATTCTACTTGGTTTGCAAATTCTTCAAAGGAAGATATTTTCTTCATCGCATATTGTATCGCACAAATTCGAACGGGGAATGACGATCTAAAGTGCCTTCTTGTAACGGCTTTATATTCAACGTTATTCCACTCCATTAAAGTAGCAAATTGCTTTGAAGCTTTATCATCTGGTAAATAGTTCGGATTTATTCTCATAACATTAAATCCATTCATGAGCTGGAACGTTAAAACAGGATCATATATGTTTTGGAATTTCACTTCTTCTACGTATTCTGATGCTTTCATTTCATTCGCGTGCTTATGGTAATTCGGAATTCGCCCTCCGATGATAATACTCTTCACGTTTAATTCTCGCGCAAGATCTTTTCGTGCCTCATAAAGACGCTTACCGATTTTCATCCTTCTATATTCAGGATGAACCATCACTTCAATACCGTAAAGATTATAGCCATCAGGGTTATGATTTGTAATATATCCTTCATCCGTTATGTCATCCCACGTATGCTGATCATCATATTCATCAAAGTTCACCATCAAACTTGAACAGGAGCCTATGATTTCTCCTTCGAGTTCTACACAAAATTGCCCTTCTGGGAAAATTTCCAGGTGACTCTCAAGATGCTCTCTTTTCCAGGGATCCATTCCAGGAAAACATTTTTTCTGTAATGAAAGGATTTCATCTATATCTTCGTGATGAATTTGCCTAATCTCAATCTTTTTTTCGAATTTCGATACATCTAATTCTGACATATGTTTCCCCTCCACATTCCATCTATATTACTATGTACCCTATTTCCACGTGATTCTATCCTGATTTTATCATAGGATGAACGAAATAGAAGAGACTGACATTTGTCAGCCCCTTTGTCTTTACGCTCGTGTTATTCCATTCTGAGAAATGCTCGATAGTGCGGTGGCGGCCTCTTGATGGTCAGGTGTTTTCGTCGCAAAATCTCCAAGCGAAACCATTCCTATTACCTGATTGTTTTCAACAATAGGCAATCGTCGTATCTGATTCTGAGCCATTAATGCCGCTGCTTCTTCTGCACTCATGTTAGATGTAGCTGAGACAATGTTGTTAGACATACATTGGCTCACCTGACAATCCGCATTTCCACCAGTTGCAGTGGCACGAGTCGTAATATCACGATCTGTAACCATTCCGCAAAGCTGACCATTTTTCATGACAGGTAATGAACCAATATTATACTGATTCATTAGGGCTGCTGCTTCCTGGATCGATTGCTCTGGTGTAACGGATATGATGTTCTTAGACATGAGGTTTTGCAGATTGTTATGCACAAGCATTCCTCCCAAGGTGTATGATCGTTCAGACAAGAAAGGCGGTGCCTTTCAACATGTAGTGTAAGCTCCTTCACCGGTTATTATTTATCCTTTTTATGTGATATCAGGTTGTTATCAGTATGAAATACAATGTTCTCACCATCACTTGTAGCAATAATCGTTCCTATTTCATCTGTCCTTAGAACAGAAATATGATGTTCATTTAATCTCTGAATCACATTTTTATCTGGAAAATCATAACGATTATTTTTACCTACAGAAATAACAGCAGTCTCTGGGGTTACGGCTTTAAGAAATGTCTCTGATGTAGCCGAACTCGCACCATGGTGCCCCATTTTTAGAACATCAGATTTAATCTGTTTCCTTTTAAGTTTTTCTAGCATTTGCTTCTCTACTTCTACCCCAGCGTCCCCCATCAACAGGAAGCTATTCTCTTTATGACTCAGCCGTAATACGGCACTATAATCATTAAAATCCTCGTACTCCGCTTCTTTGGAAGGTGAAATGACCTGTATATTGACCTGATGTCCTAATTTTATTTTCATACCTTTTCGTGCCTTTTCTAAGGTGATGTCTTTTTTCTTCAATACTTTTAAGAGCGACTTATAGTGCACTGTTGGATAAGAAACATCGGGCATCATCACAGTTTTCACATCGAAATTTTCTATCACATCATCCATCCCACCAATATGGTCATGATGGGGATGCGTCGCCACAATATAATCTAATTGGCTAATGCCTAGCTTGTTTATATAATTTGAAACCGTTTCTCCATCACCATTATCTCCTGCGTCTACTAGCACAGCTTTTTCTCCATACGTGATCAAAATGCTATCAGCCTGTCCCACATCAATAAAATGAACTTCAACCACATTTGATTGAGCTGTCACATCATAAGGCATCAATAATAAGATAAGAAGGGATATAAAAAGAAACCTAATGAATTTCATAATGATTCCTCCAACGCTTTACTTGTTATTAGTATGTACCTTCCTCTCTGATCTAAAAGCAATGTTAACTTATTTTGACTTCACAATTTGTGGATCATCTGAGTGAAAATAGCACCATTCAATCGCATAGCCAAACTAAAAGAAAAAAGCTCCCCTTTTCGGGAAGCTTATGAATGAATTTCTTCTTTTCGGAAGAAGCTTTTCATTGCGTGATAGACGTCTTTCTTTTCTTTAAGAATATAATGCCTAAATTTAGGATCATGTATATTTTTGTAGGCACTCATCAGGGTGGAGTGGCGATTATAAGCATTAACCTCTCCATACCCAAACATGTTCGAGACCTTCATAATTTGATTAACCAGTTTCACACATCTTGTATTGTCTGACGTCAAGTTATCGCCATCTGAGAAATGGAATGGGTAAATGTTGTAACGTGCTGGAGAATACTTCTCATCAATGAGTTCAAGCGCTTTGCGATAAGCTGATGAGCAAATTGTTCCGCCGCTTTCTCCTTTTGAAAAAAAATCGTCTTCAGTGACGACTTTTGCTTCTGTATGATGAGCAATAAACTCAATCTCCACTGTTTCATATTTCGATCGTAAGAAACGTGACATCCAGAAGAAAAAGCTTCTTGCCATATATTTCTCCCATTTTCCCATCGAACCACTTGTATCCATCATGGCTAAAACGACAGCTTTAGATTCGCGCTTAATTTCTTCATTCCATGTTTTGAAGCGTAGATCATCTTGATAAATCGGTGCAATTGATGGTGTTCCACTAATCGCATTTCTCTTATACGCTGATAGAATTGTTCTTTTCTTATCAATATTACCCATAAGTCCAGTTTTTCGAATATCATTAAATTCTACTTTCTTTTTCACTACGTCGGCTGTTTCTTTTTCACGTAAATTCGGCAGTTCCAGTTCTTTAAATAAAATATCCTGCAGTTCTACCAGCGAAACTTCTGCTTCATAATAATCTTCTCCTGGCTGATCTCCAGCCCCTTCACCTTTACCGGCCCCAGGCTGTTTTTCCCCAGAACCATCTCTTGCCACAACGTCTCCCACCTGGCTATCGCCTTCACCTTGCCCAACATGCTTAGACTTATCATAGTTATAACGAATTTTATACTCATCAAGTGAACGTATTGGTATTTTAATGACATCTCGACCGTTAGATAAAATAATGTTCTCTTCACTGATGAGATCCGGGAGATTGTTTTGGATAGCATCTTGAACTTTTTCGGCATGGCGTTGTTGATCCTGATAGCCTTTTCGGTGGAGGGACCAATTCTCCTGAGAGACGACGAAATTGTTGGAGTCCTTGTCTTTCATGCCTTATTTCCCTCCTAAAAAAATTAAATTTCTATCGAAAATTTATTCAATGATCGATGATCGCTCATGATGTTAGTTCAGAAACTTAACCCTAATGTGGACATCCTTCGGCTGCGTTGAATAGTATACTTTATCCTATGCAAATACAAGCGATAATTGACAATTAATTCTGACAAATACAGCTTTTATTGCTTCAACTACTCGAATTGGACTACTTTCATCCGTTTATACTTATGTTTTATCCTTATCAGTCTATATTCAAAAAAAAACTCCCTTATTGGGAGTTACTCTGTTTCGTTTTCTTTTTTGTGTTGAATCGGATCTGGACGTTTACCCTTTTTCTTAATCTCATCATTTGTGTCTAGCTCTTCCATCTCTTTACCGAGTTGGGCCATCTCTTTTTCATTCATCGCCATTGAACTGTTCTCAGGTTTTTCTTTATGATCCGCCATTTTGAATCACCTCAATAGTAATAGTACCCCGATTCTCTTCCTTAATAACCATATTTAGTTTATTTTTGGAATGTGAAATCAATTTTCTCAAGTGGCCAGTAGCGTAGATTTACTTCCCCTACTACTTGATTCATTGGTACGAAACCAATATGCCTGCTATCATAGCTATGTCTTCGGTTATCCCCCATGAGAAATAAATATCCCTCGGGCACCTCTGATTTTCCAGTTTTATCTTCAAGATGGAAATTCTCAGTGAGGTTCCCGTTAAAAATATCTTTCTTATAACGCTCAAGATAAGGTTCTTTTATTTTCTCACCATTCACATATAAAACATCATTTTTATATTCGATTGTATCTCCTGGAAGTCCAATGACTCTCTTAATATAGTCTTCTTCTTCATTCGCATGAAATACTACAAGATCAAATCGATCAGGCTCTGAGACTTCATAACCAATTTTATTAATAATTAAACGATTCCCATCTTGGATCGTTGGCATCATTGATTCACCATGAACGACATAGTTCGTTATGAGAAATTCACGAATAACAATCGCCAGGACTACAGCTATTGAAAAAGCCTTGATCCACTCCCAAAGCGGATTGCGTTCCTTCTTCATCTCAAACCTCTTTTCAATACGTCTTTACGTCTAATCTATCACTCATAATAAGCTGGCACAAGCGCACACGTATATGACAGCGATTACATTGCATATTCTCACCATTCACTTCCATCGTTATAGTGGCTTTCTATTCCATGAACGAAGAAAATTTCTTATTTTAAGTATATTCACCCATTTCATAAACAGCGCTCCTTATAGCAGCATAAAAAGAAGCATACCTAAAGAGGCATGCTTCTTCTAATTATCGATTTAGGAGACTACCTACATAACGTAGAAGTTCATTGGCTGAAATTGAATTATATCCATGTTCATCGATGAGACGTGCGATAACCTCATTGATTTTCTTGAGTTGATTTTCATTTGGTGTTTTAGAAGATGTCGTTATTTTGACTACATCTTTTAAATCAGCAAACAATTTTTTCTGAATCGCTTCTCTTAAACGTTCATGGGAATTATAATCGAACTTCTTACCCTTTCTAGCATAAGCAGAGATACGAATAAGAATTTCTTCTCTAAATGCTTTCTTCGCATTTTCTGAAATGCCAATCTGTTCTTCAATTGAACGCATAAGCTTATCATCCGGACTCATTTCCTCTCCAGTAAGAGGGTCGCGGAGCTTATTTTTATTACAATACGCTTCAACATTATCAAGATAATTATCCATTAGTGTCTTTGCACTCTCTTCATAAGAGTAAACAAATGCTTTTTGTACTTCTTTCTTTGCAATTTCATCATACTCTTTGCGCGCAATGGAGATGAAATTCATATACCGCTCTTTATCTTCTTTTGAGATAGAAGCATGTTGATCAAGTCCATCTTTCAATGAACGAAGAACATCCAGGGCATTAATTGACGGTACTTCTTTTCTTATAATCGTAGAGGAAATTCGGTTAATAACATAACGCGGATCAATCCCGCTCATTCCCTCATCCGAATGCTCTTTATGAAGTTCATCCACATCTACCTGATTAAAGCCTTCTACAATTTCTCCATCGTAGAGTCGCATTTTCTTAACAAGGTCCACTCCCTGACGATTCGTATCTTTTAACCTCGTCAAGATAGAGAAAATAGCAGCTACTCTAAGAGCATGTGGGGCGATGTGCACATCAGCTACATCACTTTCACGAATCATCTTCTCATAAATACGCTCTTCCTGACTCACCTTTAAGTTATATGGAACCGGCATAACGATAATACGAGAGTGTAACGCCTCATTCTTTTTATTTGATATAAAAGAGCGATACTCTGCTTCGTTCGTATGCGCTACAACAAGTTCATCAGCAGAAATTAGCGCAAAACGCCCAGCTTTAAAGTTTCCTTCTTGAGTCAGTGAAAGCAAGTGCCACAAAAACTTCTCATCACATTTCAGCATCTCCTGGAATTCCATCATTCCACGATTGGCTTTATTTAATTCTCCGTCGAATCGATAAGCTCTAGGATCAGACTCTGATCCAAATTCCGCTATCGTTGAGAAATCAATACTTCCGGTTAAGTCTGCAATATCTTGAGACTTAGGATCTGAAGGACTAAATGTACCAATACCTGTCCTCTTATCCTCGTTAAAGAATATGCGCTCTACCATCACATCTTCAATACGACCACCATACTCTTGCTCAAGGCGCATTACGTTTAGTGGGGAAAGACTTCCTTCAATTCGGATCCCGTATTCATCGTGGAATTCATCTCTCAAATGATGTGGTATAAGGTGCAGTGGATCCTCGTGCATAGGACAGCCTTTAATCGCATAAACAGCCCCAGAATCTTCATGAGAATATTTCTCCAGTCCTCTTTTCAGCACCGTAACAAGAGTTGATTTACCACCACTTACTGGTCCCATCAATAAGAGAATACGTTTTCTGACATCTAACCTTTTGGCAGCAGGGTGAAAGTATTCTTCTACCAGACGTTCGATTGCTTCCTCAAGTCCATAAAGCTCTTCAGAGAAGAAAGAATAACTTCTTTTCCCATCAACCTCATCAATCCCTGCATCTCTTATCATATTATAAACACGTGAATGAGCTGACTGCGCTACTTCAGGTCGTTCCCGGATAATGTCTAAATACTCGCTGAAGGTTCCTTCCCACTTCAGCCGCCTCTCTTCTTCTCGATGCTGCTGGATTTTACGTAAGATATCCATTAAGAGCCCCCTCCAAGTTTGGTTCATCGGATTTAATACATGTTATGCGGGGATGTCCAATAACATTCGGCTTTCTTTCCAATGATTCAATCGAGCCTTTATAGGGTTTCTGCTCAGTTATGAAAAAAGTCCAAAATAAAAGAACCGGTTGCCCGGCTCTCATCTTTACGTATGATAAACTACTGTAAATTCGCTTAGTTCATTTCCTGTTGCTGGAGATTTTTCTTTCGATTCGCGCTTTTCTTTATGAGCGTTCTTAAATGAATCGGAGTGCACCCAATTCTGATAAGCCTCTTCACTTTCCCATTTCGTAAATACAATAAGCTTTCCGTTTTCAGCCGACTGTTCAAGAAATAGAAACTCCAAGCAACCATCAACATTCTTCATACTATCAGCACTTTTCCCAAAACGTTGCTTCATCATGTCTTTTGCTTCATCAGGGACCTTCAATTCATTCATCACAACATACATAAAATAAATCCTCCTTTAGGTTTCTCTCTCTATCCTATCGAATAACGACGTTTTTTTCCAATTCAAACAACTCCTCACTGCAAGAATTCCCCTCAAAATATTCACACCTTCCCGCACATGGTTTATAATGAGAGTTAGATTTGGACACAATTTTACCTGAGGAGGATGAGACCATGAGTTTCCTGGGTATTTTAGTAGTAATCCTAGCTTTCCTAGCAGCCATCTTTACAGCTGGCTACAACGACCGACCAAGCAAAACCAAAAAAGGTAGTAGGTAACATGAAAAGCGAAAGTGGGCGGTTAGACACGGCAGGCACTGGAGCCTTTTCATTTGAACACGTTTTTTGTGTTCAGTTGAAAAGGTGAAGTGACCGAGTGTCTGCCCACTGCAGCTAGACATGAAAAGCGAAGACGAGCGTTTAGAAACGGATATATTGGAACTCTTGAACTAGAACACGCCTTTTGTGTTCTGGTGAAAGAGTGAAATATCGCAGTTTCTGCGAGTCGCAGCTGGACATGAAAAGCGAAGACGAGCGTTCAAAAACAAAGTTTTTGAACGTTGAAATACGCTTAAACTTCTATCAAAAAAAGAACGACTTTCAGCTCTTTGCTGAAAGTCGTTCTTTTTTATTTCATTCCTGGATAACTTTGCTGTCTTAGTGCTTCATATACCATAATAGCAGCAGTATTTGAAAGGTTAAGAGCACGAACATGATCTGTCATCGGTAGACGAAGACAACGCTCTTTGTTATTTTCAATCAACTCGTCTGGTAAACCATTCGTTTCTCTTCCAAAAACAAAATACGTATTCTCATTCACATCTGAGTAATCAAAGTCAGTATGTGTATTCGTACCGTATTTCGTAATATAATAATATTCTCCACCTTGGTTCTTTTCAAAGAACTCCTCTAGAGAATCATAATAATGTACATCAGCATATTGCCAGTAATCCAAGCCCGCACGTTTCAACATTTTATCGTCTGTCGAAAACCCTAGTGGGCGAATTAGATGTAGACTTGTATTTGTTGCTGCACATGTTCTAGCTATATTCCCTGTGTTCGCTGGTATTTCAGGCTGAAACAGTACAATATTTAAAGACATATTCATTCACCTCCACTTCAAAACAATACTATTATAGCATGTTTTAGATTAGGAGATGGCATTCTCTAATCCTCAATATGAAAAAACTTATACTTGATTTCAGGCGTCCATGCCGTAGAATCTTCATAGGCCCAATAGCGCATCCTGCTATTTGTTGTATGAGCATTGACAAGAGGATATCCCTTCTCATCATTATCTACGACAAAAGTAGTATGTTGCCAGTGGCCATCTCCATCAAAGTCATAACAAATAATATCTCCAGGAATGAGATCATCCGGATTCGCTACTTCACGAGCTCGAAGACCATTCTTCGAGCTACTTAAATGCCACCTAAGCGCATGAGCTACAGTCCATGAATAGCTCCAGTTATTTCCTTTCATCCACCATCCCTTAGTGCGATCTGGGTAACCACGCATAGGGGCTTTCCCTGCATGAAGACACTGAGAAATATAATTTGTACAATCTACATCAAACGACTGATAAGAAGGATTCGCATCATCCCACCATCTCTCAGCATATTTCAGAGCTGATAACCGATCATAATAGGAGCCTTTTAGACGAGCATCACCGCTGCCTTTACCTTCTGCTACTTGAAGTGTTCCTCCCTCTATCTCAGCTGATCGATCAAGAATAAGTTCACCCTCCACCATTTTTGCCAATCTCTTTTCAAGTCGTTCTTCCTGATATAGTTTTTCTCCCTGTTTAATAAGAAACTGCTGATGAAGAAGATATTCATAAAGTTGGCTCGTCGAGACTGTTTTTTTTCCCAGGAGGATCCCTTTATTTTTTATACGAATAACAGAAGCTCCCCTATTTTGGCTCTGTATACGATAACGGTTGACTGCTTCTTCTTCCTCTGAAGGCCTAGTTCCTATTCTTGAATGATCCGTTCCATTTAGTAAGCAAGTTGCTTGTTCTTTCCAGAAAGATTTCAACTGGTCTCCCCACACCATATGCGTCCCCCCTCATCGCACTTTATGACAGGGAAATCAAACACATGACTTGGAATCAGGAATGGTTTACAGCTGGCTCTGCTGAAGGGTGTGTTATTTTCTTGAGTAATTTATCAAACCAACCAACAAGAATACCAAGCAGAAGCACTTCTACAAAGGTACCGGCACCAATCGGCCCGCCTAACAAGAATGCCAGAACAAACGCAAGAGCTTCTGTTAATGTCTTAGTAATACCAATACTCCATCCCGTTCTTTCTGTTAAGGCAAGCATGAGTTCATCGTTTGGAATAGATGCAAGAGATGCAAATAAGTACACTGCAATTCCAAGACCCATGATAACTAATCCAACAAGAAATAAGGTCCACCTGGTAACGATTCCATCTACATCAATGAAAGTGAGAATTTGTAAATTCAAGAGGTCAACAAACAATCCTAGAAGAATAATTGGAATAAAACCAGCTAAGTTTGGTTTCCTCATCATAATAAGACTATTGATAAAAATTAAAATACCACCAACAATAAACACCCATGTTCCCACGGTAAACCCTAGTTGGTCAGAAAGCGCAACGTAGAGAGCATCCCATGGGGCAATTCCAACATCGGCATTAATTAATAAGACAACCCCAAAGGCTAGTGTAAATAATCCCGCTACGTAGATCAGACTTTTGGATAAAAAGCTGTTCATAATGTTCACTCCTCATATGAGGGCTTAAAACTAAAAGCTGTATCAAGTTGCTCTCATTCTTCGCCCTAGATATTTTAGTATCTCTTTTTTAAAATGCATTTGCTATTTTACAAGAAACGAAGCTCTTTTTATAACTTTATGCCTAAGACAAAAAAACAAAAAAGCCAGTTCGCTATCAAGATAGCGAACTGGCACTATATATCGTTACGGTAGAACGGCATGCATAGAATGCTGCTGTTCAAGTGATAATAAATATTCTTTTTTATCTACGCCGCCACCATAGCCAACTAAAGCACCATTACTTCCTATAACTCTGTGACACGGTACAATGATTGGAATTGGGTTTCGGTTGTTAGCTGAACCTATGGCTCTAACAGCCTTTGGTGCCGAAATACCAACAGCTACATCTCGATAAGACCGGGTTTCACCATATGGAATTTCCGAAAGGTTGTTCCATACTTTCTGTTGAAAAATCGTTCCTACCTTATCAAGCTTTAGATCAAAGAACCTTCTTTTTCCACTGAAGTATTCTTCCAATTGCATGACGATGGGTTCGATTATATCAGAATTGAAAACAAGGTCCGCTTTGACATGATGTTTTTTATACCATGTTTCAGCAATAGGCAGTACATCTTCAGCGCAACCAAAATCGAGCCTACTAACTCCATTAGGACTAGCAAACAATGTTATTGCACCTATAGGCGATAGAAACTCCCCATAATGAATCACTTGTTTCTCCATTCTATCCCTTCTTTATTATACATTTTTCACTATCTTACAACGCATCTAATCGTTTGACCATCAGCATTAAGTCTTATTTTTAAGCATTGACAAGCCTTTAGCGATCTCATCTGCCACATCCTTGTCATTTTCTCTCAATTGCTCCTTTGTAAGGGCATTAAAGGCCTTCTCGCCACCTATTTTCCCAAGCGCCCAGGCCGAAGTGCCGCGGATCACCGGACGAGGATCTTTTTTCATCACTTCGACCAGTGTATCAATAGCTGTTTCATCTTTATAATGAGCAAGAGCAAGAATAGCATTTCGTTGAATAGGCTTCTTTCCTCTCCACGAACCAGCCGCTTGACCAAACTGAGTCTTAAATTCACGATTGGACATTGTTAGAAGTGGTATGAGCTTTGGTTTTACCATCTCTGGATCTGGTTCGAGTTCAGGATGATGATGAAAATCTTTTCCTTTGTTTTTGGGGCAAACGAGCTGGCAGGTGTCGCACCCATATAATCGGTTTCCTAATTTAGTACGGTATTCATCAGGTAAAAAACCTTTTGTTTGCGTAAGAAAAGCGATGCATTTATTCGCGTTTAGCTGCCCCCCTTCAATTAAGGCACCAGTCGGACATGCGTCTACACAAATATTACAGTCACCACACCCTTCTTCAACAGGCTCATCAGGTTCCAAATTTAGATCGGTAATCATTTCACCAAGATAAACCCATGAACCAAATTCTTCTGTTATGGTCATTGTGTTTTTACCGCTAAAACCAATGCCGGCTCTTTCAGCTACAGCTCGATCAGAAAGTTCGCCAGTATCGACCATCGAGCTCGTTCTAGCCTCTGGAACCTTCGATTTAATATATGCATCTAAAAGGGAGAGTTTCTCTCTAAGGAGGTGATGATAATCAATTCCCCATGAAGCACGACAGAAAAGTCCTCTCCTTTCGCCCTTCTTACTCCTAGGGCTATCCTTCATTCGCGAAGGATACGCAATGGCAATTGATATAATCGTTGTTGCACCGCTTAGCAATAGCTCAGGTTCTGTTCTCTTTTCTATATCAGATTCCTCGAAGCCTGACTGATAACCAAGCTCCTGCTGACGCTCTAAGCGTTGCTTAAGGGTTTTAAAAGGATCTGCCGCCGCGAAGCCTATCTTATCAATCCCAATAGTTTTACTGTATGCCACAATATCAGCTTTTAATTGTGCGTTTGTCACTAGTTTCCCCCCTTCCTCTTTGGGAGTGTTTTATTTAATTCTTAGCGTTCGAATTCGATTTAAAATGGCCGCCATTTCTGTTCTTCTAATTCGAGCAATATCTCCTGGATGCTGATTCTTATATAGAGAAAAAGAACCAAGTCCCTCTGCGTTTATTTTCTGATCAATGAAATCAAGAAGTTCTGGAATCGACTTTTCTCCTAACTTATGATTTCTTTCCAGAAAATGAAGGACGTCAGCAGCAAAACGCGTTTGACTGGGATCTACAAGCTGTTCTATTTGAAGAAGTGAAACATCTGTATTCCCAAATTGAATATGATGCAATCCGCGAGCTGTCACTTTCGATTTCTTTCCCTTTTTACTGTTTAAGCTACTCTGCTCAGGTACTCTCTTTCTTGCCTCTCCAAATCTTTCTCCACCTTCATGTCTGCGTTCCGATTCTTTTACGATTGATCGAGCTTGATCCGTTACGTCGTATGGAAGGTAGTTCTCCATTAAAATCACCTGATCAGCTACATCAAAGTAGTCTCCAGATCCGCCCATGACAAGTACGGTTGATATATGATGTTCTGTACGTAGTTGCTTCACACGATCAATGAACGGTGTAATGGGTTCTTTCTCTTTCGCAACTAACTGCTGCATTCGATAGTCTCGAATCATAAAATTAGTCGCGCTTGTATCTTCATCAATTAATAACGTATCTGAACCCGCTTCGATCGCCTCAATGATATTGGCCGCCTGGGACGTACTTCCACTGGCATTCTCAGATGTGAAAGAACGCGTATCTTTTCCATATGGGAGATTGTTTATAAATGGCGAGATGTCTACTCCAGTTACCTTCCGACCATCTTCAGAGCGAATTTTCATTGCCTGGTGGTTTGTAATAACATACTCTCTACCATCCCCTAAAATATGATCATATACGCCATGCTCCATTGCATGCAAGAGGGTACTCTTTCCATGATAACCACCGCCAACAATTAATGTAATACCTTCCTTAACAGCCATTCCTTGTAATGGCTCAGTACGGTGTGGGATTGTTAAAGACACTTCCATGCTTTTAGGTGATTTGAATTGTACTGCGTCATTTTTCATAGGACGATCGCTTATCCCGCTCTCACGTGGTAATATCGATCCATTCGCTACAAATCCGACATATCCGTTTTGAGTAAGCTGTTCACGAATAGCCTCTTGTTGGTCCGCTAAATGCAATGCCTCTAAGATTATTTGTTTGTTTAATGCAAAGACAGAATTCTTCACAATGTCTGGCAGCTGATGCAGAAGCAAGTTTATAGCCTGTCTGCCAAGGACTTTTCTGCCTTGTGCAGGTAATCCTATTGATAGACAAATCGTAATAGATTCCTCTGTCACGCTCACTGCTGCCCTCTCAATAACCTTTTGACCAGGTCTATCGATTGAGACCAATCCACTTTTTCCAGTGCCTTTCGCATGCCTCTCAGTCCTTCTAATGGCATCCCCTACTTTTCTAGCAATCATATCTTCTGTTCGAACTCTTCTTACAGCCGAATCGAACCACTCAGGCTCTACGATCGTTTTCTTGCGTGGGACGATGATTCTTATCCGAGAAGGACTAGCAAAAGGGTCTCCCTGGACATAGTCGATGTAAAGGGTGTAATCCACAAAATCATAGTGCCCACTAATGTCTTTATATGCTTTATATCCTTTTCCATCAATACGCTCTAACTGTTTTCTAAGTTTATTCATAAATGAGGCAAGCCTCCTTATAAGCTTCAAATTTAGGTATATGATAAAATGAACGAAAAATTAGATGTTAGGAGAAAAGTTTGATGCCCAATATAACTCTCGCTCCAATGATTAAAAAGACATATCCTGATTTTAAAATTGGTTATGCTATTTACCATAATATCGTTGTTGAAAAGTCGCCGCAAATGGTGCGCGGTCGCTTTCAGTTCTATCAGGAAACAATAATGATGGATCTTGAACAGACAGACCTGCTCACATTCCCTGCTATCTCAGAGTGGCGTTCCATTTTCAAAAAGTTCGGGACTGATCCCGCCAAATACCGACCGTCCTCAGAAGCCCTATTACGCCGGTTAAAAAAAGGGTCTTCGCTACCTCTCGTTCACTCTGCTGCAGACATCAACAATCTTCTGTCGCTTCAATACAAAATTCCAATTGGGATCTATGATCTTGATCAAGTTGAAGGAGATATTACAATCGACATTGGAAGTGAGACGACTGCATATGAGGGCTTAAATGGACGTGAGGTAAGCTTCAACAACAAAATCCTCTCACTTGATCACAAGGGAGCTTTCGGAAGTCCTATCGTTGATTCTAAGCGAACAGCAGTAACAGAAGAAACCAAGCATGCCATTCAACTTTTCTATCTTCAACCTTCGCTCTCCGTTTCAGAAGGGGAAAAGCTTGTAACTGCCTCAGCAGAAATGTTTAATCAAATACATGGAGGAGACTTCTTAAGCGGGGTTTCAAGTTAAAGAAAGCAGACATAAAAAAACGCAACGCTTCGTTAATTTTAACGAAACACTGCGTTGGGTAAATGGTGAAAATTCGAGGAATTTCTACAATCCTCGCTGATGTAGATAGAATACCACAGAACATATGAAAGAAACAACACATTTCTCATATTTTCTTTACAAACATTCCTCATCACGGCTGATCTAATAGAACATCACTCCTCATGATCCGTTTGACGTTCTGATGACGATCACCCTATAATCAGAATGATAGACAGAAAGGAGAAATCATATGGAACCATTCTCAACACCATTTTTCGAAGAAAATTTTCGCCAATACATACAAAAGAATTGTGATGTATTTTCAAAATTAGAAGCAATGAATAGCTATTATCGTTCAGTTGTTTCGTCAATGATCTATGACAACCTTAACAAAAACTCAGAAATAGTTCGTCGCATTCGCAACCTTGATTCAGCTTACAAAACGATTAAACAAGAAAGTACAGATGCATAAGAAAAAGCTCTCTTTTAAATAAGAGAGCTTTCTTGCGTTTTATTTAGGAAAATCACAAGAGTCAGCAGAACACGCTTCTGTATTTTCACCGACTACTTCAAGCTTACTTCCTTCTCCCCAGGCCTTCTCAATGGCCTGTTCAAACATTTCTACAGGCTGAGCACCTGACACGGCATATTTACCGTCAAATACAAAGAATGGTACGCCCTGAATGCCAAGCTGACTTCCCATTGCTTCATCGTTGCGAACTTCTTTCGTAAATTCTTCAGTCCCTAGCATACGTTTTATATCCGAACCGTCTAGCCCAAGTTCTTCACCAAGTGATGCAAGCGTTTCATGATCACCAATATTTTTGGATTCGGTAAAGAAGGCATAAAAGAGACGTTCTGACATTTCATTACTTTTACCATGCTTCGTCGCATAGTGAACAAGACGATGAGCATCAAATGAATTCGTTGGAATCATTTTATCGAAATCATACGTTAGGTTTTCTCCAGCAGCTTGCTGTCTCATATTCTCACACATACCCTGAGCTTGTTCTAGACTGACATTGTATTTCGCTGCTAGAAGCTCAGCCATGCTTTCTCCATTCGATTCTTTCGCATTAGGATCAAGTTCAAAGCTTTTAAAGACAACTTCTACTTGGTCACGCTTTGGAAAAGCCTGAAGCGCACTTTCAAGACGTCTTTTTCCTATATAACAAAATGGACAAACGAAATCGGACCATACTTCAATTCTCATCGAATCACTCTTTCAGTAAATTGTTTTATCTATCTTATACTTGTATTTTATCATCTCTATTTTTAAATGAGCAGGAATTTGCTCAGTGAGTCATTGAAAATTAAAACATATAAAAAAGACCTCAACGAGAACGTTGAAGTCTTGAAATAACGTATGTAATGGTACCGGTGGTCGGGTTCGAACCGACACTCCTCTCGGAACACGATTTTGAGTCGTGCGCGTCTGCCAATTCCGCCACACCGGCAAAATACCATATTCAATTCAGGCAGAAAAATAAGTGGTGCCGGAGGCCGGGCTCGAACCGGCACGGAGGTACACCCTCCGCAGGATTTTAAGTCCTGTGCGTCTGCCAATTCCGCCACTCCGGCAGGACTTTTAAGAAAAAATATTAAGATTGGAGGCGGCACCCGGATTTGAACCGGGGCGTAAGGGTTTTGCAGACCCGTGCCTTACCACTTGGCTATGCCGCCTTTTTAAAATGGAGCGGAAGACGGGATTCGAACCCGCGACCCCCACCTTGGCAAGGTGATGTTCTACCACTGAACTACTTCCGCAACAAAAAATGGCTGGGCTAGCTGGATTCGAACCAGCGCATGACGGAATCAAAATCCGTTGCCTTACCGCTTGGCTATAGCCCAAAAATGGGGCGGCTGATGGGAATTGAACCCACGAATGCCGGAATCACAATCCGGTGCGTTAACCACTTCGCCACAACCGCCATAAAAATTTGAAATTGGCAGGGGTAGTAGGACTCGAACCCACACCGGAGGTTTTGGAGACCTCTGTTCTACCTTTAAACTATACCCCTATCAAGATGGTGGAGGGGGACGGATTCGAACCGCCGAACCCTGAGGGAGCGGATTTACAGTCCGCCGCGTTTAGCCACTTCGCTACCCCTCCAAATTGACAATTACCATTGTAATACACATTTTATGAAAGTGCAATGGAATTTGATCTCATTTCGAGAAAATGGTGCCGGCCAGAGGACTTGAACCCCCAACCTACTGATTACAAGTCAGTTGCTCTACCAATTGAGCTAGACCGGCAACATGGTGGCTCCGGACGGAATCGAACCGCCGACACGTGGATTTTCAGTCCACTGCTCTACCGACTGAGCTACAGAGCCATGTTTAAAATATAATTGGTTGCCCTTAACAGGACTACATTTTAATTTTAGTAACGATGAATACTCAACGCAGATAAAATTAATTGGTTGCGGGGGCAGGATTTGAACCTGCGACCTTTGGGTTATGAGCCCAACGAGCTACCGAACTGCTCCACCCCGCGATAATGTGAATGTAATAATGCTACACCTGCTCATTACGCTGTGCACTGTTTCTTTCTCTACAAGGTTATGCTTCGAAGCGTATCCGTCGAAACAACACGTTGCTGTTTCAAGGAAGTATCGCTTGTTGCTCCACCCCGCGATAATATTAAAATATAAATGGCGGTCCCGACGAGAATCGAACTCGCGATCTCCTGCGTGACAGGCAGGCATGTTAACCGCTACACCACGGGACCTTAGAGAATGGTGGAGGATGACGGGCTCGAACCGCCGACCCTCTGCTTGTAAGGCAGATGCTCTCCCAGCTGAGCTAATCCTCCACAAAGTAGAAATGATATATAATGGTGACCCGTACGGGATTCGAACCCGTGTTACCGCCGTGAAAGGGCGGTGTCTTAACCGCTTGACCAACGGGCCCTTGCTGCTATTATGTATGCTAGTGGCGGAGAGCGAGGGATTCGAACCCTCGAGACGGCTTTGACCGTCTACACGATTTCCAATCGTGCTCCTTCGGCCACTCGGACAGCTCTCCATGGCTCCACAGGTAGGATTCGAACCTACGACCGATCGGTTAACAGCCGATAGCTCTACCACTGAGCTACTGTGGAATAATATCAGCCTGGCAACGTCCTACTCTTGCAGGGGGAGATCCCCCAACTACCATCGGCGCTGAAGAGCTTAACTTCCGTGTTCGGCATGGGAACGGGTGTGACCTCTTCGCCATCATTACCAGACTAAGGACTGGATTTCACTTTCGTGATTTACCAGCGACAAAATATATCATACTATATTTCATCATGTTTTTCAAGGAAAATTTTATTCCCTGAAAACTAGATAGCACTCGCAACGTTTTCCAATATGTCCAGCTACGTAAGCCAAATCCTCGATCGTTTCACCTTTTAATTCTGACGCATAAAGCGCGTCTGACTCAAAATCCTCCAACGCTTGTCGGATTTAAACGGCTTACTTCGCTTTTCGTTTAGGTTAAGCCCTCGATCGATTAGTATTCGTCAGCTCCACGTGTTGCCACGCTTCCACCCCGAACCTATCTACCTCATC
>NZ_JAUORD010000060.1:0-383 GCF_030547345.1 Anaerobacillus sp. 1_MG-2023
TAACACCAGGCGCTGTCGAATTAGTGAAGGTGGATAGCGAGGATGCAACTCTTTATTTAGAAAACGCGGTATTTGAATTACAAGATCGTGATGGGGAAACCATCCAATCTGATTTAACAACAGATGAGAGTGGTAGCATCATTGTGAACAATCTCGACGTAGGCAAATACCAATTCGTAGAACAGGTACCTCCATATGGATATGACCTTGATTCAAAACCAATTCAATTTGAAATTGTGCGAGGTCAAAGTGAAGTATTAAAGATTGTCCAAACAAATACGTTAACAACCGGAGAAGCAGTTGTGACAAAAGTTGATGCCTCCAATCAGGAATTGAAGCTTGAAGGCGCTGAATTTAAGGTCGTCTTTGAGTCTGGTGAAACG
>NZ_JAUORD010000061.1:0-383 GCF_030547345.1 Anaerobacillus sp. 1_MG-2023
GCATATTATTGAAAATAACTATGAGTCGGTTATGAGGCGCTATCGAGTGTTGCTTTAAGCGACATTTCGGTATTAAGCAGCTTTGAGATAGGGCAGCCTTTTTTAGTTTGCTCACATAAGGCCTGAAACTGCTCATTAGCTATGTCACTAATACGTGCTTTTACTTCAAGTGCTATATGCGTCACTGCAAAGCCATCGTCTACTTCATCAAGGCTTACCGTTGCTTTGGTATCAATTTTATCTGCTGTAAAACCAGCATCACCTAATGCAAGCGACAGCGCCATGCTAAAACAGGCACTGTGTGCGGCACCTACTAGCTCCTCAGGGTTTGAGCCTGGCTCATCTTCAAAACGGGTATTAAAGCCGTACGGCTGTTTATCAAG
>NZ_JAUORD010000062.1:0-381 GCF_030547345.1 Anaerobacillus sp. 1_MG-2023
CCCATGTTCACATATGATTTCTTTGGTTCTGTTCCAGGAAAATATAGTGGAGTATCATAAAAATAAGTATTTGGTTGAATGGCCCTATAGTGAAAGCCCGTTAATACAGTAGCTGCTTTAACAGTAGATCCCATTGCATAAGCATCCATAAATGCTCCGTATGAACGATCTTCAAATCCCTTATTTGTTAGTTCTTGTCCTGAAGCTGCTAATATTTCTCCAGTTTTTGGCTCCATCATTACTGCATAAGCGCGTTCCAACGAATAATTTCCTTCTGAGCGTGCTTCTTGTATCTCTTCTTTTAAAATCTCATCTACAGATTGTTGAAGCTCCATATCTAAAGTTAACACTAGATCTCCGCCTCTGGAGCCCGGAATTTCT
>NZ_JAUORD010000063.1:0-366 GCF_030547345.1 Anaerobacillus sp. 1_MG-2023
TCCCGTAATTCATTCACAGTCTTATTCATCAGACCCTACCTCCTAAAATGCTAGTATACGTATTTAAGGATCGAGTAGAGGCCTTAATATCAGTATGTTTGGCTAGATTTGAATAATGCGATTCTATTTCTTGGACAGGTTGATGATTCGTTGTATGAAGATGATGTGCAAGATCACGAAAATCGTTTGCACTGAACAGTCTGTCTGTCATACACTTGCTTATCGCAGAATCGATAAATGATGGATACCGTTGAATCACCCGATGAATGATTGCGAACTGGTCTCGACGATACCGTCGGTATCTCTGGCTAATTTCATCAAAATAAACAGCTGCCTGATTTTGATCTTCGAAAAAGGAAATCAAAC
>NZ_JAUORD010000064.1:0-364 GCF_030547345.1 Anaerobacillus sp. 1_MG-2023
GTGTTATTAGAGCGTATGGAAAAGCAAAATGATTTTGCCAATATAGACACCACTTTTTTTACTACCTCACAAGCCGGACAACTTGGTCCTGATTTAGCGGGTGATGCAAAACCGCTACTTGATGCAAGCGATGTATCTGAACTTGCAAAAATGGATATTATTGTTACGTGTCAAGGGGGCGATTACACCAAAGCGGTTTACCCAAAGCTTCGTGAATCGGGGTGGGATGGTTACTGGATTGATGCAGCTTCTGCACTTCGTATGAGTGATGACAGCATTATTGTGCTTGACCCTGTAAATAAAGATGTCATTACTCAAGGTTTAGAGCAAGGCGTTAAAACCTTTGTTGGCGGCAACTGTACGG
>NZ_JAUORD010000065.1:0-363 GCF_030547345.1 Anaerobacillus sp. 1_MG-2023
CCTAATGGCACTGCGTTTTTCAAATTCATTATTTGAAAACATGTGGGATGCTAAATCGATTGATAATATTCAAATTAGTCTTTCTGAAACCGTAGGCCTTGAGAGCAGAGCTGGGTTTTACGACAAAGCCGGTGCACTTCGTGATATGGTTCAAAATCACTTATTACAGCTTTTGTGCCTTGTTGCAATGGAAGCACCTAATAAGCTTAATGCTAATAGTATTCGTAACGAAAAACTAAAAGTACTCGAAGCGCTACGTCCACTTTTTGATTCTGATGTTGATAGCAACATTGTACGCGGTCAATATGTACCGGGCGTTTTAAACGGAAAATTAGTTCCTGGCTACCTAGAAGAGCTAAACGA
>NZ_JAUORD010000066.1:0-356 GCF_030547345.1 Anaerobacillus sp. 1_MG-2023
CACTGGCCGAGGTCTTGATGGAATTTGCGAGTGAGCTTGAATCAGTTGGCCTGTCATTTCCCCGCGACATCGCGGATGCGCTAAGCGCGCTTGAAGGGCGGATAAGCCCGATGACCGCCACGCGGTTGCGCAAAGAAGCAGGCGTGCGTCAGATCGGAGATCCCTGGGGACGCATTCGCGCCCTTCCGGTTTTGTCACTGGTCGAAATTGTCATGCGCGAAAGCACCGAAGTCGCGGCCGTCATGCTGGCCAAACTGGATGTGCCCAAAGCCGCCGAACTTCTTGGGCAACTTCCGGGCGACAAGGCCCGTCGCATCACCTACGCGATTTCGATGACGGGGGGTATCACCCCGGAT
>NZ_JAUORD010000067.1:0-351 GCF_030547345.1 Anaerobacillus sp. 1_MG-2023
CCACCGGATAGCAGTGCCCATATCTCTTTGTTTCCATATGAAAAAGTAGCTTATTATTTAAGAGAAGAAAATCTTTGGGATATTGAAAAACAAAACGAAGAACTACTCGGCCATAATACAATTGTTTTATATGGCGAGATACCAAAAAGTGATACAGATCGAATGAAAGGTAACCAATTTCGTTTTTGGGTAGATAAAGACACAGGTATTCTCGTGCAGTATGAAGTATACGATCAAAATGGAGAGGTGACTAGCTACCTACACCCAGACCGTTTAGAAATAAATCTACCAATTTCCTCAAAAGAGTTTATACCTAATCTTGAAAATTATAGTGAGATGGAAGTAGATCAG
>NZ_JAUORD010000068.1:0-344 GCF_030547345.1 Anaerobacillus sp. 1_MG-2023
CTTTATTCTGCTAGTTATGAAAAATATAAAGACTATAAACAGGCCTATCTAACTTATAGCTATAAAAAGGATGAAGATGAAGATGGCTCAGGATCCAAACTTTTATACGTTCGTCAGTATCATAAAGATGCGGTTGTTCGTTCGATAGGAGATTTCGATACAGGAGCGAAAGATAAGCTTGAAGAGTTTGATTTAAATGGGATTCATTGGGTTAGCTACAAACTTAACAATATTCCGGAATCTCATTTTATTGGAAAATCTGATGATTACAAATACGAAATCGTAACCCAGGATATTTCTGCAGAAGTAACGAAACGATTATTAGCCTCATTCAAAAAGAATGA
>NZ_JAUORD010000069.1:0-344 GCF_030547345.1 Anaerobacillus sp. 1_MG-2023
GGAACGCCTGATCGTTCTTATAACGCTACCGAAATCACATGGCAGGTAGATTTTAATAAACAGTTGGATCAATTAAATGGAGCAGTATTTAACGATCCAATTCAAGCAGGACAAGCTTTCAAAGACGGAACTGTTGAAATTTATAAGCTAGATGTTCAGCTTGATGGTAGCGTGAAGCAAGGAGAGGAAGTAACATCTTCTTTTACTTCCACTAATGAAGATGGCAGTCTGCGGATCGCATTTGGCGACATTACGAATGCTTATCGCGTGAAGTTTAAAACTTCCCTTGAAGATGAAGATCAATCTAAGTTCCAAAATGAAGCAACAGTAATGAGTGACAATGT